>NZ_JACKZU010000188.1:0-15511 GCF_014222165.1 Nostoc sp. 2RC | reverse complement strand
GGACTAGGGAAGCCGGGGAAGCAGGGGAGGCAGGGGAAAAGGTTAAAGGGAAAAGGTTAAAGGGGAAAGGAATAAATTTAATCTTTCCCCTTTTCCCCTTACCCTTTTCCCCATGCCCTACTTAGTTTATGCTATGTATTGCTGAACTTTTGAAACTAGTTCATTTGTCCAGTGGTTGGTAAGTTCGGCGTTGGCGGCTTCTACCATAACTCTGATTACTGGTTCTGTACCAGAGGCGCGGACTAGAATTCTACCAGAATCACCCATTGCAGATTCGGCAAGAGCGATGGCTTTTTGTAGAGGTTGGCAATCTTTCCATGCTAAACGGCGATCGCGGTCTATAACTCGCACGTTCCGCAATAATTGAGGATAGGTCTGGAAGCTTTGCTCTACTAATTCTGCTAGGGAAACACCTGTTTGTTTTACTAAAGCTGCTATATGTAAAGCTGTTAATAAACCATCCCCAGTTACGGCATAATGACGGCAAAGGATGTGACCTGATTGTTCCCCACCTAGCATTCCCCCTGTTCGCAGCATTTCGGCTTGCACGTATTGGTCGCCCACTGCGGTACGAATCAACTTACCACCAATTTCTTGCCAAGCTTTCTCGAAGCCCAAGTTAGCCATGACTGTAGACACAATCAAGTTGTCTGGGAGTTGTTGCTTTTGTTGGAGGTGGCGTCCCCAAAGGTAGAGAATGTAATCGCCGTTAACTTGTCTGCCAGTATTATCTACTGCTAAGACGCGATCGGCGTCGCCATCAAAGGCAAAGCCAATGTCAGCGTTGTGTTCTTGTACTGTTGCTGCCAAAATATCTAAGTGGGTGGAACCGCAGTCAACGTTAATGCGATCGCCATCTGCTTCATTATGCAAGCAAATTACTTCTGCACCCATCTGTGTAAATACTGTTGGTGCTAATCCTACTGCTGCTCCCCATGCCAAATCTAAAACAATCTTCATTCCTTCAAGATTGAAGTTGCCATCTAAGGGTTTTTTCAAAGCTTGGCTGTAATAATCGATTAACTCCAAACGCGAGTAATGTCTTCCGCAATTACTGTGGGTAGCAGCAGTTGATATCTTCCCACGCAGTCCCGCTTCAATTTCTGCTTGCAATTGTTGGGGTAACTTCCCGCCATCAGCACCAAAAATCTTAATTCCGTTGTCTTCTGGAGGATTGTGACTAGCAGAAATCATCACTCCACCAATGGCATCACTGATACTCGTGAGATAGGCAACGCAAGGAGTAGGACACAATCCCAAATACCAAACCTCTAACCCAGCTGCTGTTAACCCAGCACTCAAAGCCATTGCCAACATATCGCTGGAGTTTCTGGAATCTTGTCCGAGAATCACCGGCCCGACGCTAGTGGCATGGTTACGCAAAACAATACCCGCCCAAAACCCAATTTGCAATGCTAGAGGCGCACTGAGTAATTCTCCCACTCGTCCCCGAATACCATCTGTGCCAAATAATGGATTTGCTGGTAGCGGTAGTAAATTCACTGCAAAACTGCTTTCAATGCCTTTGCCTAATCCATTCGCTTCGGAGGCACAATTCCCAGCAATGCCTGATGTCCGAGTTACAGATGAAACCATATTTTTTTAACACTCCACACAACAAACAAAAAAAATAGCACTTGAAACCAGATTTAACAATTTCAGCATTCTTTATTTTTTTGATAAATTTGCTTCAGACAAACTTAATTTTAAGTAAAACTACTTAAAGAAATGGAATAGAATTGTAAATATTTCATAAAATCAGTATTGGTTTTTACGTTGGTAAGTAAAGTTTACTTATTTTAACTAATTCTTTTTCTTATGCCCTCTATCTTAAATCTGGCCTCTTATACGGAACTTCCAACTAAAAAAATATTCCATCGCATTTTGCATAGGGAGCAGCAAAGCAAGCAGGAGATACAGTCATGTTGAGTCCATAAATTGGAATAATTGATTTTTTGGAGTTCCTGATGTATTAGTTCATACTTAATGTCTTTTTAAAAGATGAGTTGCAAATATCACCTAAAAATATTAAGTAATACTTAATTAATAGAACAGTTTTATCAAACAGAATTCAGGAGTCAGGAGTCTGAATTCAGAATGAATTGTGTACGAGTGGCGGATGAATAATCGGGTTGAAGACCACTAAATCTTCTCTTTCAGAGACGCTGCGCGAACGATTTAGTGGTCTTCTCCCAAGGGGAGACGCTACGCGAACAATTAGTGGCGGGTCTGAATCCCCCACTAATTGATTCTGACGCCTTGGCGGAGCGTCTTTGGCTTTACTCCTGAATTCTGACTCCTGAATTCTTCTTCAATTATTTTTGAATTTGTTGTGTAAAATACTACGAAAATTAATTAGCTTAAAGAATTTTAATATAAATTCTCATCAAATAGTTTTAAGGTAACGTTTTAATGGCCTTTTTAGCTTTTGGTCAGTTAAAACTCCGGCAGTTGACTTTTAAAGTTGAGAAATTTAGTATGAGCAGCAATTTAGCAACCAAATTACGTGTAGGTACGAAAAAAGCCCACACGATGGCAGAAAATGTTGGTTTTGTCAAGTGCTTTTTAAAAGGAGTAGTGGAGAAAAACTCTTACCGGAAACTAGTTGCTAACTTCTACTTCATCTACTCAGCGATGGAAGAGGAGATGGAAAAGCACCGCCAGCATCCTATTGTTTCTAAAATTTACTTTCCCCAGTTAAACCGCAAGCATACCCTAGAGCAAGACTTGAGTTATTACTTTGGTGCCAACTGGAGAGAGCAAATTCAACTATCTCCCGCAGGTGAAGCTTATGTAAAGCGGATTCGGGAAGTATCTGCTACAGAACCAGAATTGTTAATTGCTCACTCATATACTCGTTATCTGGGTGACTTATCTGGGGGACAAATTCTCAAAGGCATTGCCGTCACCGCAATGAATTTGTCTGATAGCCAAGGTACCGCCTTCTATGAATTTGCAGATATTTCTGATGAAAAGGCATTCAAAGCCAAATATCGCCAAAATTTGGATGAATTACCTTTAGATGATGCCACAGGCGATCGCATTGTGGAAGAAGCTAACGCCGCCTTTGGGATGAACATGAAGATGTTCAGTGAATTAGAAGGCAATTTGATCAAAGCCATCGGTGTTATGTTGTACAACAGCCTCACACGGCGTCGCGCACGTGGTAGTACTGAACTTGCCACAGCTGAGTAATACCATTTTGAATTTTGGATTTGAGATTTTGATTGTGAAATAGTCAGTAAATCGGCTTTTTGGCTATCCAGACTGTGGCAATCATTTTTCAAATTGGTATAATCAACGCTGAGTAATAGATGCGGAGTGTGGAGTGTGGAGTCATAAGTGCAAATAGCTGGATAAAAAATAATTCACAATTCTTTGTGTGAAAATACTGAGCGGCAAAACGCTCAAAATTTTAGGGGCAATAGCCCTGTGAGTGCTTTTAATTTGTGAAAGCAAGCATGGGGAGATTGTCCCTCAGTTATGTTGGGCATTGGGGAGATGGGGAGACTTGTACTGAGCGGAGCCGTTGGCGCACCCTCTCGCAGAGAAGTATGGGGAGACAAGCCAGACAAGGGAAGGAGAATAAATCCTGCTTTTTCAGTCAACAGTCAACAGTCATCAATCATCACTGAAAAGTCCCCACAATATTTTATCCTTTAAGATTTAGCCATCAAGGGACTAGAATTGTTACGATAATTTCAGATTAGACGTTGAAACCTTGATCCAATCTGAAACCTTAGAATTATTAGAATGGCATCGTCTGTGCCAACACCTTTCCACCTTTGCGGCAACGAAACTGGGGGTTATAGCTGCGCGTCATCTGAAAATACCTGATTTTCGGGTAGAAAGCGAACAGTTGTTACAGCAAACGAAAGAAGTGTATCAACTGGAAAGTCGCCTGACTACAGGAATTTCCTTTGAGGGAATTCAAGATATTGGTGATTCCCTAGAACGAGCAGAACGCAACGGCATTTTGACTGGAGATGAACTTTTAGCGATCGCCACTACCCTAGCTGGTGCAAGAAATTTACGCCGTGTCATTGACAATCAGGAAGATTTGCCAATACTCGCTGATTTGGTTGCCGATTTGCGGACTTATCCAGAACTAGAACAGGAAATTCACCGCTGTATCGACGAACGCGGACAGGTAACCGATCGCGCCAGTCAAAAACTGGGCGATATTCGCACAGATCTGCGGCGATTACGCACGCAAATTACCCAAAAGCTGCAAAATATAATACAAGCTAAATCTGGAGCAGTTCAAGAACAGATTATTACCCAACGGGGCGATCGCTATGTTATCCCCGTCAAAGCACCCCAAAAAGACGCTATTCCCGGTATCGTTCACGATACCTCCACTAGTGGTGCGACGCTCTACATCGAACCGAATTCCATCGTACCTCTAGGCAACCAACTGCGGCAAATCATCAGAAGAGAGCAAGCGGAAGAAGAAGCAATTCGCCGGACTTTGACAGAACAAGTAGCCGCAGTTAAACCAGATTTGGAAAGGTTGCTAGCAATTGTCACCACTTTGGATTTAGCAACCGCTAGATCTCGATATAGTTATTGGCTAGGAGCCAACCCGCCGCGATTCATCCAGCCGCAAGACAATGAAATGGTTACTTTGCGGAACTTGCGGCATCCCCTTTTGGTGTGGCAGCAACAACACGAACAAGGACAGCCAGTAATTCCCGTGGATTTACTTATTAGTCCCCACATTCGGGTAGTGACAATTACCGGGCCAAATACAGGCGGTAAAACTGTCACCTTAAAAACTCTGGGGTTAGCAGCATTGATGGCTAAAGTGGGTTTATTTGTCCCCGCCCGCGAACCAGTGGAAATTCCTTGGTTTGACAAAGTGCTGGCAGATATTGGTGACGAACAATCTTTACAACAAAGTTTATCTACATTCTCTGGGCACATCCGTCGGATTAGTCGGATTTTGGAAGCGTTGGGAGAAGACACGGAGACAGGGAGACAGGGAGACGCGGAGAATACTAACATCACCCCGTCTTCTTCCCTAGTTTTACTCGATGAAGTTGGTGCAGGAACCGATCCAGTAGAGGGTAGTGCCTTGGCCATTGCTTTGTTACAATATCTCGCTAATCACGCCCAGCTAACTATTGCCACCACTCACTTCGGCGAACTCAAAGCCCTGAAATATGAAGATGAGCGCTTTGAAAATGCCTCTGTAGAATTTGACGAAAGTACTCTCTCACCTACTTACCGTTTGTTGTGGGGCATACCTGGGCGTTCTAATGCTTTAACAATTGCCTTGCGCTTGGGATTAAAACCAGAGGTGGTAGAACAGGCGAAAACCCAAGTGGGAGAAGCAACAGATGAAGTTAATCAAGTAATTGCTGGCTTGGAAGCCCAACGCCGTCGCCAGGAAACTAAAGCTGCGGAAGCTCAAAATTTATTGCAGGAAGCGGAACGTTTATATAAACAAGTTTCTGCTAAAGCTGCGGCTTTGGAAGAAAGGGAGGGCGCTTTGCGGGCTTCACAGGAAGTAGCAGTGCAACAAGCCATCGCCCAAGCAAAACATGAAATTGCCCAAGTGATTCGCCGCCTGCAACAAGGTACACCCACAGCCCAAGACGCCCAGCAAGCAACCAACGCCTTGAATCAAATTGCCCAGCAATATCAGCCAGCAACCCCAGCAAAACCAAAACCTGGGTTTATGCCGAAAGTAGGCGATCGCATCCGCGTTCCCAAATTGGGACAAACAGCAGAAGTGTTAACCGCACCTGACGCAGATGGCGAGTTAAGCGTCCGCTTTGGGCTGATGAAAATGACTGTGAAGCTGGAAGATGTGGAATCTTTAGATGGGCAAAAAGCTGAACCAATCGTCAAACCCAAACCAGCCCCAGCCACAGTTACACCACCACCGCAAAACGTCCCAGCAATTCGCACCTCGCGAAACACCGTTGATTTGCGTGGTAAGCGCGTAGCTGATGCCGAATTTATTCTTGATAAAGCCATCTCAGAAGCCACAGGCCCGATATGGATTATTCACGGACACGGAACTGGCAAATTGCGACAAGGCGTCCACGCCTTTTTGCACCAGCACCCCAGAGTTAACAGCTACGAAGCCGCAGAACAAGCAGATGGCGGGAGTGGTGTTACTATCGCACATATAAATTAGACCTCTTGCAAAAGCGCTTTTTGGACTCTTTTGGGAAAAGGGAAAAGGTGAGCCAGCGCGGTCTTGGGGGTTTCCCCATGAGCGACTGGCGAACCCCGAAGGGGTTAAAGGGTAAAGGGAAAATACCAAACCTTTCCCCCTTTCCCCTTACCCTTTTCCCGACTTCTACAAGAAGTCTACGGTCTAGTTGGTGGTGAATTGGTGGGATTTGGAACTGGGATAATTGGCACAATTAAAGGCTTTGATTTTTCACTTTGCAGTTGGATTTGGGCTTGGTCGCGGGCGTTGATTGCTTGTTGGTAATCAGGTTTATATTTTATCGCTCGGTTGTAAGCAAGAATGGCATCTTGATAGCGTTGTAGATTTAATAAAGCATTGCCCTTGCTATACCAGCTTTGATAATGGTCTGGTTTATAGCGAACTGCGCGATCGTAAGATGCAATGGCATCTTCGTATTTTTGCAAACTATATTGTGAATTTCCCAGATTATACCAAAGTTGATAATCGTTTTTCTTAAAATTTGCTGCTTTATTATATGATTCTATTGCCGCGTCATAACGTTGACTTTGATGCATTGACCATCCTATGTTATACCATGCTTGATAATTGCTGGGGTTATATTTAGTTACTTGGTTAAAAGATTCAATTGCTTCGGGATAACGTTGTAAATTCATGAGGATATTACCTCTAGATAACCAAGCTTGATAAAAATTTGGCTTATATTGTACTGCTTTGTCATATGCTGTAAACGCATCTCGGTAGCGTTGTAAATTGACTAAAGCATTTCCCCAATTGTACCAAGCTGAAACGTAATCTGGTTTAAATTCAACGACCTTTTCATAAGCGGCGATCGCTTCGCTATATCGTTTGAGATTTTGCAAGGCTAAGCCTTTTTTGTACCATGCTTCAAAATCATCTGATTTCAATTCCAGGGCTTTTTCATAGGATTCAATTGCCTGGTCATATTGTTTTAAATTACTTAAAACGTCTCCTTTGGCATTCCAGACTTGGGTATTTTGATTATTTAGTTCTAAGGCTTTGTTAAAAGAAGCGATCGCTTCTTGATATCGCTGTAGATTTTCCAACACCAAACCTCTTCCAACCCAAGCTTCTAAGTAATCTGGCTTGATTTGAATTGCTTTGTCATAGGCTGCTAAGGCATCTTGATATTTTTTTAATTGCGATAGCGTTTTGCCTTGACCATTCCATGCTTGGGCGTAATCTGGTCTAATATTAACTGCTTTTCCATATACTGCTAATGCTTCTTGATAACGTTGCAAATCAAAAAGCGTATTTCCTTGTTTAGATAATTCTATGGCATTTTTAGAATTAACATGATTCAAGATAAATACTGATACAACTCCAGTCACACTAAACAAAAATATTGCCAATAGCAATTTGGATAATAAACCTTTTTTTGGTTGAGGTTTTATTATCTTATTTGCTGGCAAAATCGGGGTCAATGCTATTGTTTCAGCCGGCGGTTGTGACAATTCTTTTAGTGCTTTTAATGCTATTGTTGCTGAAGAATAGCGCTGTCGAAAATCATAGCGCACCATTTTATCCAAAAATTGAGCAAATTCTGGTGTTACCGTGGTTTTATCCTGCCAGACAATTTCATTAGTATCGGGATCTTTGACTATTTCTTCAGGAGATAATCCAGTCAGGGCTTGAATAGCAATTATCCCTGTGGCATAGATATCACTGCTTAATTTTGGCGTACCGTGAGCTTGTTCGCTAGGAATATATCCAGGCGTTCCAATAGCAACAGTACATTTAGTTGAATCTTGGGAAGCAATAATTTGGGTAGCAATTTGTTTGACTGCACCAAAATCAATTAAGATGAGCTTGCCATCAGCAACCCGTCTGAGAATATTTCGCGGATTCACATCGCGGTGAATTACGTTCTGTTGATGGACAAATTCTAAAATGGTCAAAATTTCTTCTAGAAGTGAAATCACCTCCTCTTGACTCCAGGTTTTTCCTGGTATTACTTCTTGACTGAGGTCGCGGCCTTCAATTAATTCCTGTACCAGATAAAATTGGGCATTTTCTTCAAAATAAGCTAAAAGTTGAGGAATGCGATCGTGAGTACCTAATTTGTACAGAACTTGAGCTTCTGTATCAAATAAACGCCTCGCTGTTTCCAAAGTTACTGGGTCATCTGCTTGAGGCTTGAGTTTCTTAACCACACATTGAGGCGAACCAGGTAATTGAGTATCATAAGCAACAAAAGTTTCACCAAAACCCCCACCTCCCAAGTTGCTAATAATTTGGTATCTTCCAACAAGTGTGTTTCCCAACATCTCGTTTGCCTAGTATAAGTGCCATGCGATCTGATTTTGATTCTGCCACAGGTTAAGGGGATGAGGGGGATGAGGGAGAATAATTCTTAACTTTCAACTCCCAACTCTTAACTCCCAACTCCTAACTCCCAACTCCTTTTAATAAATAAGTCATCATTTCCCCTTTCCCTTTCACTTTAATTAAACCTCGTTCTTCCAATACATATTTATCTTTTAAAAGTTGATAAGTTGCTTCACAAACTTGGATGCTACCTGCAATGCCGTGGGATTCCATGCGGCTGGCTGTATTGACTGTATCTCCCCAAAGGTCGTAGGCAAATTTTTTCAAACCAATTACTCCTGCGACTACTGGGCCGGTGCTGATGCCGATACGAATGCGAAAAGATTGGTTATTTTCTGCATTAAATTTAGTTACGGCATTTTGCATATCTAATGCCATGTTAGCTATGGCTATGGCATGGTTTTGAGACTGATTTGGTAAACCAGCAACGGCCATATAGGCATCACCAATGGTCTTGATTTTTTCCACTCCATGATTTTCTGCCAATTGGTCAAATAAACAAAATATTGTATTTAATAAATTAACTAATGCACTAGGAGATGTGCGAGTTGAAAGTTCTGTAAACCCAACAATATCAGCAAATAACACTGTTACTTCCATGAAGCTATCAGCAATAGTTGTGGGCTGTTGTTTTAGTTGTTCGGCAATCATTTCTGGCAAAATATTCAGTAGCAGGCGTTCTGATTTTTGCTGTGCTACTTGCATTGCTTTGCGAGCGTCGAATTCATTTTTTTGTAACCGTTCGTATAAATAAACAGAAAAAACACAAATGATGCAAGTCCAAAAAAGATATATACTGTGTTCGACATAAAAATCTAAGGGATTTTTGAGTGTGGGATTATATAAAAAATACAAACTCAAATAACAGATAATTGTCCCGACTTGTGATACTAAATGCATCCACCAGTGTACCGGCACGAGTGTTGCTTGAGTTAAAAACATTAAATTCCAAAGATTGTTTCTAGGTTCGAGATTATTAAATAACAATGCTAGGTCTATTTGAACAACACAAGTTACAGACCAACATAAACTCAAAAAAATTAAATCTGGATGGCGGCGACCTATAGAGGTTTTACATAAAGCCCAACAAAGCAAAATGAATAATTCTACAATAAAACTAATTTTCAAGGCATATATTTTGCCTTCTACCTGTGAATTTACCCAAAGGAAAAAAGCAGTCAAAGTCAAGCCAGAAATCAACATAATTTGAGCTTGTAATTGCAATCGCTTCACTAGAAAGCGCTGCCGCTGTTCTTCGTAGGATTGGCCTTGGCCATTGCTCATTTGCCAATGGGATATTCCTTGACTCATGAGGGCATCTAATTGAGTTTTATCAGAGTGACTTGGATGAATCATGCACTTTTTACGTTATTAGTAATCAAGGGAGTGGGGAGTTAAAAGTTAGGAATTAGGAGTTTTATGTGCCCCATGCCCCATGCCCAATGCCCCATGCCCAACAATTATGGTTCGTACCCCAACGTTAACTTTCGATCGCGGCACATTAATTTTGCATCCACCACCACGCGGCAAAGCTTGGATGGACTATGCCACATGGGACGATCGAGTGGAAAAATTCCGCATTCCGGCCATTAAATACCGATCGCTTGTGGAAGCACTGCAAGCGGAAGATGTGAACTTTATCGATGAAGCAAAGGGATTTTATCCTTTAGATTTGGTTACTAGTTTAGAAATGGAACCCTATCCCCACCAGAGTGAAGCCTTAGCGGCTTGGAAACTGGGAGGTAGGCAGGGGGTGGTTGTGCTTCCCACGGCGGCGGGAAAGACTTATTTAGCACAAATGGCCATGCAGTCAACCCCCCGCACGACGCTGATTGTAGTCCCGACTTTGGATTTAATGCATCAGTGGTATGCACATTTAGTGGCGGCTTTCCCGGATGCGGAGGTGGGATTGCTGGGGGGTGGTTCGCGGGATAAAACGCCTATTTTGGTGGCAACTTATGATAGTGCGGCAATTCACGCCGAAGCCATAGGAAATCAATATGCTTTGATTGTTTTTGATGAGTGTCATCACTTACCGACAGATTTTAATCGGGTGATTGCGGAATATGCGATCGCACCTTATCGCTTGGGACTTTCTGCCACACCAGAACGCACCGATGGCAAACACGCTGATTTAAATATTCTCATCGGTCAAGAAGTATATCGCAAACGCGCTGAGGATTTGGCGGGGAAGGCGTTAGCAGAACACGAAATTGTGCAAATTAAGGTGAAGTTATCGCAACAAGAACGAGAAAGATATAACCAATTAATTCAAACTCGCAACGACTTTTTAAAGCAATCTCGCATTTCCTTAGGGAGTCTGCAAGGTTGGCAAATGTTCGTGCAAATGAGTGCTAAATCCCAAGCTGGACGTAGAGCCATGTTAGCCCATCGTCAAGCCAAAGATATTGCTTTGGGTACTGATGGCAAGTTGCGAATTTTAGCTAATTTATTGGCAGAACATTATCCAGCACGAATTTTGATTTTTACTGCTGATAATTCTACGGTTTATCGCATTTCTCAAGAGTTATTAATTCCAGCAATTACTCATCAAACGCCGGTGAAAGAAAGGCATGAAATATTAACAAAATTTCGGGAGGGTACGTATAACACTTTGGTGGCTTCCCATGTGTTAAATGAAGGAGTTGATGTACCTGCGGCAACTGTGGCAATTATTCTATCGGGAACTGGTTCGGCTAGGGAGTATACTCAGCGTTTGGGGAGGGTTTTAAGGAAGGGAAATATTGAGAATAAGCAGGCGATTTTGTATGAGGTGGTGGCAGAGGATACCAGTGAAGAGGGGACTTCGGCGAGGCGGAGAGGGGAAAGAGGACGCGGGGATGGGGAGACGCAAAGAGAAGTCAGAGCGCCGGCTTCCGGCGATCTGAACTTCGGGGGACGCGGGGAGAAGAAGGGGAATTTGCAGGTTGTGTATGGAAGTGGGAAGGGAAAAAGTTTGAAGGCGGCGGAACAGTTAGAAATAAATTATTCAATTCAAAATCCAAAATCTAAAATCCAAAATTCAGCAGATGTTACCGACAGAGTTATTGATGCATCGCCAAAACGGGGAGGAGATTATTCCGAAGAGACTGAAGATTGACAATAAAACTTCGGAATTGGCGATGGAGTTAATTAGTTATTTTCAATCAACGGTGGGAAAAACTCAGGGTATGCTTGAGCGACAACTGACTGATTTTGAAGGAGATTCAACGGATTATCGAGTGAAGCGGGGATTAGCTTATATTCTCAAAAGCAGTTTTTGTACTTTTGAGGTGGTTAGTCCTTTGGAACCACAAATGTTAAGAGAAAGGGTGTTTTCTTTGGCGGCGAAGTCTGTTTCGAGTCGGGAATCTACACAAGTTACTTTGGATAAAATTGCTAATGAATTAACTCAAGAACTAGAACGGGAAGTTTTACCGGAACAAGTCCGCAATGGATTATATGCTGATTTAGCTGAGAATAAAATTTTGACGGTTTTTGATGCACCAGTACCATCAGATTTGTTAAATCGTTATAACTTATCTCAGGTACAAGGGGTTTTTTATAAAGCGAGTCAGTTAGTGTTAAATGCTCACCGCAATGTACCGGGAGAATATAAGCTGTTGTTTCGCTATTTAAAGTTATTTCAATTGATGGCTTATATTGAAGGTGATGCCGACCACGGATTTACAATTACCATAGATGGGCCGACGAGTTTATTTAATCCTAGTACGCGATATGGGTTAGCGATCGCCAAACTCATCCCCGCTTTACTCCACGTGACAAAATGGAGTCTTTCTTCCATTCTGCAAACTCGCGATGCCTATACAAATACTTGGAAAACTGGACGTTTTACACTCAATTCCGAATGCGGTTTAGTATCTCATTATCCACCAGGAAAGCCCTACGATAGTATGCTAGAAGCATCCTTCGCTGATAAATGGGATGCTTTAAAAAGTGGCTGGGCATTGGAGAGAGAAGTTGATTTAATACCAATTCCTGGTAGTGTGATGATTCCAGATTTTCGCTTAGTGCATTCAGATGGACGTAGCTTTTTATTAGAAATTGTTGGTTATTGGCGTCCAGAATATTTACAAAAAAAGTTTTCTCAAGTGCGGCGTGCTGGACGTGATGATTTAATTTTGGCAATTTCCGAGCGACTAAATTTAGAAAAAGCGGGAGTAAAATTAAATGATGTTCCCGCAAGAATTGTTTGGTTTAAAGATAAATTATTGCCAAAAGCAGTGTTAGCTGTGATGGATTAAACAAGGAAAAATGAGATGAAAAGTATAGAAACAATTGCCACAGTTAGCAAAGATGGTAAAATTACAGCGCAGTTACCATTGGATATTCTAGAGGGCGAACATCAGGTGGTAATAGTAATTAATGAAAAGCCTTTGACTGAAGAAGAAAAGAACAAACAAAAGAAAGCACCCCTGAAATTTTCCGCCTATTCTGTAGGATTAGTCTCGGAAAGTGTAACCTTCCGCAGAGAAGACCTTTATGCAAACGACTAATAACTCTGTTTTCATCGATACAAATATTTTAGTTTATGCTGGTAATTCCAAAATTAATGCAACACACTACTAGATTGACTTATTTGATAAGTGTTTTTAATACAGATAATATTCCTTTAGTGTATTCATTTTCTTCTATTCGAGAATGTAATTTTTTAGCTTCGCTTGTGGCATTTCCTACTAAATAACCATGTTCAACCGCTTGCAACATTTCAATGTCATTGCCACTTTCGCCAAAAGCTATAGAGTTTTGATAGTTAATATTTGTCTGTTTTAAAATAAAATTAACTATATCTTTTTTCCCTGTGCCCGCAGGTGTAAAATCCACATCATAACAATTTTCTGGGTCTCCACATAAGGGATTGCATTGGCTAATATTCACTGCGATGCCAGCCTTGTTAGCTATATTTTTGATTTGCAATAAAGCCTGTGAATCAAGTTCTTTGTTTCGTTGATGGTAATAGTAGTTTTTCAAGAAGCAAGAATCTTCTATTTGAGGTTGTGGTATCAAGTGAATATCATCTGACTTTAAAATATTAACTAAATTATTAACGAATTTTTCTGAAAATCCAGTTTCTTTAAGATTGTTCTCCCATTGTTTATCTTTTTCACCATATTGTTTTTCATTGAAGTAAGTTAGTTCAGTACCCAAACTACTGGCAATAAAATGAGGTAATACTTTTAAACCATATTTATTGATTTTTGAAAATACTGAAGTTAAACTACTGCCGGTAACCCAACCCAAAATAATTTGTTTTTCGTAAGTATGATTTAATAAATACTCTTCTAGTTCATTTTGATCCTTTTGATGGCACTCTTGGTTTTGGTGAGCCAGATAAGTTTCATCAAAATCTGTAAATACAATGTATTTAGGTTGATGAATATAAGGTAAGAATTTTATATTATTATGATAATATTTCATATATTTATTTAGTCATTTTATTTTGTTAATCTCAACCACATCTATTTTGCATAATCTGAAATTATACATTTCTTATAGGTCGCTCCATATATGCAATTTCAATGTGGTTTAGGCTGTATACATTGTAATTTTTAGCTTTGAAGTCCCTTTGAAATTAAGTAAATCATCTCATCTAAATCTTCTGTTTCAAATAAAGCTCTATTTTCTGATTCCTCTAACTTGTTTATACCGTGAAAACCTGCTTCATTAAAAATTTTAATTAAAGCATTATAATCAATAGGTAAATGAGGAGAACCAAGAAGAGAACGCTCGTTATAAAATTCAACAGTCTCAGCATAAGTAGGACTTTGGGCAGCTTGCCCTTCCCATGTCAATGCCATTGGAGTATCTCCTAGTAAAGCTTGTCCCACCGCCTTAGCACAACCACCAAATGCACCTAACACAAACAAAGGTTTATCATTGATTAGTGTTAATGCTGCTTCTTCAGCAATACCCGGAAATATTCCTTTATAATTAGTAACTTGACCTCCAAGAATAATTCTGGCGTCAATTTTTTTTGCCATTTCTTCTCGCATTGCTGTAAGACAACGCATCCAAACATAGCAATTTTCTTTGCCTTCTGGTTTCAGGAAAGTTTCATCCTCAATATCAAAAGGTTGTTGCTTAATATCTTCTGGTAGGGGAATTGCTTCAATTGAAACTTCATTCTTATACTCTGCCTGCCAATTAACGTCTGCTTGTAAATGTATTGGCCAAGCAAGAAAGTTGAATATTTTCTTTTCAGGCTGATTATTTTCCTGATGATTGTAGGCTTTGACCATCTCAATTAAATTCTGCGTAAAACCATCTGGGCGGAGGTCGCCACCGTATGCTATGCTTGCCCCTTGAGCAAGTAAATGACGACTAATTTCGAGCAAGGCACGTTTGAGATGATAATTGCTAAAACCAAGCTTTTCTAAATCGGGACTATTAGAAATAGAAATACCAATAACTTTGCCTGAAAGAGGCTTTTTCGGATGATTTGTAGCAATTGAAGTTACAGGAAAGGAAGGAGTCAAAGCTTTGATTTTTGGATTTAGTGAGTTGAGTAAGTTAATTTCATTATCTGCTAAAGGAGGGTCGGGGTATATTATTAGTGTATTATCTTTTGGTTGATTTTCCTGGAAATGTTGTACTAAATTCAACAGCTCAGGAGCAAAAGGTAAAACTAATGTTCATTTCTGGAAGTGTAGTGTTTCCTGTCTGTACAAACCTACAAATGCACAGAGTAGAATTCCAGAAAATCAATTTAGTTCTCTTTTAAAGAGCTATTTTTATACTTTTAATAAATAAAAATACATCTCAAAAATGCATTTTTAGGAAATTTAGTCAAGCTTTTCAGTTTTGAATTAGTGATTTATGTGGGGATTTAAAACACTGGTGCAAAGATTGGCAGGACTGATGTGATGCACAGGTAAGGGAAAATTCAACCGCAGAGGACGCAGCCAAAAGTATGAGTGGAGGCAATACTGCTCGGTTAACGATTTTTAACTCGGCATTGGGTCTGGGGAAAAGGTGAGCCAGCGCGGTCTTGGGGGT
>NZ_JACKZU010000187.1:0-15600 GCF_014222165.1 Nostoc sp. 2RC | reverse complement strand
ACATATCAGAAAGTACTGTTAGCAAGGATTACAGGTTTTATATATAAATTTCTCAACTGAGAAAAGAAAAACGTCAAATCTATTCAGGATATGCTATTTATTAATAAATAACCATGAATAAAGCCAATTGTTCCAAAGCAGAATTCAATACTAGTTAGCTCCTATTTATTACCTAAATTAGAAGTGAATTCATTTATCAAATTGGAGAATATTTATTATGGAACTTCCAAAGTATTTTTTTGAAGTACTAAAAATGTATGAAGAAGAGCTGAAAGCCAGCAAGGTTGAGAATGCTCCAAGAATTATTAATGAACTACGTACCGCAATTTTCCACCATGCCATTCCTGAGTTTGGCTATAAGAGAACTCATTCAGGTCGTAAGATGACTGGAGATGAAGTGGACAATGCTCAAAAGTTTCTCAAAACCTTACGAATTGGCAAGTTACTAAACTTGCGGCAGGCTCTACAAAAATCTTTTGAAAAAAATAATGTATCTCAGGCTAGTCGTAATACTTATGGTAATCGCGCTGAGAATTTTTTAACTTGGGCAGCACAACAGATTTGGTGGCCTGGTTCTCGCACAGCTAAACTCAAAGAACAATGCACTCCTCCTAGACGCCATAATCATGGTGCTCTGGCAGATTTTAAACTTACAGACCGCAAATCTATCTATCGCAAATATGCTCTGACAACTCAAGAAACACCGCCGACTCTCCAAGCTCAACTTAATCAATTTAATTCTTATCTTATACAGCCTGAATGGCCTGGAAGAATTATCAAAGCAGTTGAAAAATCAACGGCTAAGGAATATATAAAAAATATTAAGCTGATTTTCGGCTTTCAATATCGCTTTCAAAATGTACCGATTCACGAGTTACGCTTAGAAACAATTGTTCCCTTAATTACTGAAGAACAGTTAGAAGGCTTGACTCCTTTACAGCAAAAAAAATTATGGAATCAACATAAAAAAAATCTCGAACAGCTTGTCTGCGATTACTTTCAATTTTTAAGGAATTTTAACTCCTCTGTTAGTCCATTCACGCGTATGGGCAAAATCACTGCCATTTTAGCACTGGCAAAATTCCTCTATCTGCAACAAGTTGAAAGTGATGCAGATTATCGGTTGATTCCTGTATTTAGCACAATTGATAATTATTGCAACAAAATTTTAGTAGAATTAGATGAATGGCGTAGTAGTAGGCATTCTGTTTCTGATTGGAGTAAAAGATGGCCTGATGTTCCTGTGGGACAAACAGCATTAGAATTCATCCAAGAAAAAATTGTTGAACCTTTACGCTATGAATGCAGACCCAGAGATAAGCGTGGAGATTTCCGTCCTAGCTGGTCAATTGCCATTAGTTATCAATGCTACCTAAAGTGGGCGCTTTTATCTTATTTACCAGCTCGACGACAAGAAGAATACCGAGAATTAAAAGTTGCACTGTCTTGTCCAATCGAACGACCACAAGATATACCACCCAATGGATTGTACCAACCTTTACCTCCAGATAATCAGAGAGAACGTAAATACAACGGTATGGTTATAGATAACTACCTTTACTTTACGTATAAACATGACAATCATTACTATCCACAGGGGATTTGGGTAATAGATACAAGGAAATATAAAACTAGAAAAACCTATGGGAAGCAATCGATTATTATCCAGAATCTAAATTTTGAAGATGGTCATTGCTTTTACGATTACATTGAACGTTTCTTATATGGATGGTGGACAAAAGAAGGGTATAAAAATCAACTGGTATATGATTGGTGGCAACCAGAGATGCAAGGTCGTCGAGGTAGGTGGTTAAGCAGTGGCAGAATACAATTTGAGCCAAAGGATACTTGTTGTATACCAAGCGATAATCAGTCGGCAATTTGGACTTGGGGATATGTATTTGTAGTACCGAGATCTGGAATGCCAGCAACTGGTTCGGCATTTTCTAAAATCTTTGAAACTATCTCTTACCGTTTAATTAAAAAGCGGATTTCACCGCATATAATGCGTTATGTTTGGGCAACTTGGGGTATTCAGGTTGGTTTATCTGACCCAGAGTTAAGTTCATTAGCTTATGCAATGGGTCATTCAGTAAAGACCTTGCGAGATATGTATGAACGTTCTACTCCAGTAGAAAAACGTCAAGCAATTGAACAAGCAATTGCCCAGCGTTTATTCACTGCTTCTGAGCAGCATGAACAAAAGTTACCGTTGAATGTAGAGGTTGATGACTTGGTACAGATAGCGATACGTCTAACTCAACAAGAGCGTCAACAGTTAATTGCTAAGTTGCAAAGTACTATGTAGGGATAGAATTTGAGGCTACATTCTCTATATAGCAAAAGTTAAAGCTTAATTGAAACGCTTGTAGTAACTTTCATAGGACTTGAACATTTTTAAAGTAATAAGGATTTACAGGAACGATGTCCCACAGTGGGTATTGACTTAATTTGCCGCATTCTGCGCCTTGAGTGGACTGGGGGCGGCTGGAATGTTTGGGGCGAGGCCCAGATGCGCGTTGGCGCAAGAAATAGGTACAGTACCTATTTAATAGGTACTGTAAAGCCGTTTAGTACCTATTTGTTGGGAAATTCAGTTTGGAGTTGAAGTTTGGCAGCAGAAACTGTGCCACGTTGGTGACTCGATTGGTTCAAGGTATTTTTGAAGAGCAATTAGATAGTTACAAACTCAACCACATATAAAAGTCCGGTATTATTTGTTCCAATCTACGTAGTTCCGCAGCGGCAATTTCCTCAAGCAGCAGGACTGCACACCACCGCCGCTCTTCACTCCAACTGCTTAGGATGGCTTTTACAGCCGTAACTCCATTCTTAATGGACTCCCTTAGTAATTCAACACAAGCTTTTATAGGAGTGTTTTCTCCATCTTGTGGTTCATAATCTCCAAAATCGATGCTCTCAACTTTGGTATCCACCCCGGACAATGGGGGTTCCCCTATATCATTATGGGGGGGGGTGGATACCGGGTCAGTCGGAGGTGCAACCCCATATCTAGCCAGCATTGCAGCCTGATATCGCTGTTGGTCAAGGGCTGCTTGTCTCGCCCGTTCTTCCTTTTGGGCACGTTTGCTCGCACGGTGGGCAATTACCGCATGAGCAAAATCCAATTCCTCTTGAGATAGCGAGAAATGTTTAACCTGTTTACCCCGTGGCCCAACTTTACGATCAACCAGTTTTAATCCCAGTTGTTCTAGTAAAACCCCCAACAGCCATATTGGTTGGCAGTTAGAGGGAACTGTGAAACCCAAAATCGCTTTAACATGAGGCGCACAATATTTGGCGATATCGGTCATTCTCAACAAGTCAGGGTCATGAGCCGTAACTTCAAAACCGGCTACTAAGCGTTTGAGAATATCATGCAGTCCCAAGTTAAACCTAGCCAACCACCGCGCTGAGTAATTGCCCCAGTCCATGCACAATGGCAAGTGGAATCGCTCCTGGAGGTCTTTGTCTGCCACAATTTTTGGCGGGGAAGGGTATTGTCTTCCGGTACGTGCATCCAAAATTGTGCCCTCTGGCTCTTGAAGAATTGCTTCTAAATGGGCGATCGCCTTAGACAATCTGCCTGAGTTGTCTTTTTCCACCAAAAGAGGAGTTACGGACATCCCATAAGCATCGAGTATGCGGAATTTCTCGCATTCAAACACTTCTGACGGTGTAAGGTAGTCAATGCTTGTACGTTGGCGATATTCGGTAGGGGAGATATCTTTGGCTTTAGCAACAGCTGCGTAATAAGCAGTATCTAAAGCAGCAGCGGCATTTTTAAGACGCTCCTGGGCTAGTTTATCGGACTCCGCACCCATAGGTATAATTTGATTGCCCATCTCACTCAACAAGTCGCGCAAATCAGCCCGCAGATTGTTGATTGATTGATGACGAGAAGCCATGATTTGGCAGTACGCATCTAATGCCCAATCTTTCTCAGCGCCCCGCTTGCCAGAATCTCTGTCAATCCGCAGCAGGAAAGCTGTCATTTCATTGGTTTGCAGTAACCGTTCTTTGATTTTGGTGGCGTTGGTGTCAAGGTAGCCAAAGGGAGGTCGCTGTGCTACCCAAACATGAATTGGTACTTTTGGGCGATAGCGCCAGAGTTGTTGGGCGCACTCAGTAGCAGTTTGGGAAACCCCGTGAAAAACGCCAAAAACGGCATCAAAATGATAATTAGGTATATCCACCCCCGTACCAAGGCTAGGAGAGGTTAAAAGGGCATCTAGACCCTTTACAGCGTTAGTTATGTCTTTAATGAAGGCAACATTTTCTTCACTACCGGAGTTTTCGGAGTGAATCGCCCATATTTTTAAGGGTGTGGGGTTGCAAGTTTGGGGTGTAGTGCCATGAGTTGGTAAGGGGGATAGGGACTCCCTCTGGGGTTGGGTTCTGTGGTTCGTGGAGTTGTGTACTCTGGTTTCTCCCGTTATGGGTGAGACACTTTCCCCTAGACTGCCATCTGAAATGTTTGGGGTTGTAGGTGATGCTGTGCTTGATTCCCTAACACCCCACACCCCACACCCCACACCCTGCTCCTGCTCATCTGAGTCTTCCACCCGCACCGACATAGAAAGCGACTGCTCAAGTTTCTTAATAAAGCGCTTTGAGTCAGAAACCACCATGATTTTCTGTTGCATCATCAGTGCTGCCGAAATTTGGGCAACTAGGGCAGAAGAATCATCTCCCTCATACCAGTAGATTAGGCGATCGCCATTTTTCCACTCGTTTTTGATAATAAAAGGCTTTTCGCCCACAGGACGCATTGCTCGAAAGAAATCCACTGTCACATCGTCCATGTGCGCGTCGGCAATTACCACTAGTGGTGCGTTATACACGATATATTCTAGGACTTCAAGAATTGCAGCCCGATGCTCCTTGCAAGTTTTGCTGTGTAAGAGGTGCGTTAAGTACTGGCAGGCTTCATCAATAAAGACACAGCCGTAATTGAGGGCGTTGGTATTGAGTTTGTGCAAGCTGTCGATGGTGATGCTGAGAGCTTGTACTTTGGCTAAATCTCCATGCTGGAGTGCGGAATATATTTCTGTTTGCAGGCGATTTGACAGGTTTTTGAGCAAGTTAACCCGATGTCCATTGTTGAGGAATTTTTTCTCTGGGTTTTTGTCACGCCAGCGCCGCATTAGCTCGGTTTTACCTGTACCCATGTCACTCCATAGGGCCACCAATCCAGATTGAGGTAGTTGGAAGGTGGGGCGATGGGGGAATGAGGGAGTGAGGGAGTGAGGGAGTGAGGGAGTGAGGGAGTGGCGGAGTGGCGGAGTGAGGGAGTGAGGGAGTGGGAGAGTGAGCGCACCTTGTCCTTTCTTGGGTTGGGGGCTGTGGGGGAATTGCTCATTAACACTTCCCCTTTGAACCCTCTCTCCCCCTTCCCCCTGACTGTTAAGGGATTCTTCCCCTAAATCTTGAACGTCCAAGGCTTGAGTTAGATACTTGACATTTACTGTAATATGTGGTTTATATCTGCTGCTTAGTCCCCGGTGTTTTTGGAAGTAAGAGCGCTGGTAATCTTGAAGGCTTTTGGCATCATCGACGATCGCACTCAGTAACTCGTCGGCTTTTTCGCCACGGGCAACAACAAAATCATCTACACCTTTTTCTGGCCCTGGTAGCAATGCTACCTCACAGTGACAACCAACGGCCTCAATTGTCTTGCCAGTACGCACGGTGGCTTGGAAGACTGACCAACGAGTTTTAAGTTTTGTTTCGTGGTCGAAGAGGATGATAAACTTGCGCCCTTTTTGTGCCATCGGCATTAAATCGGGGTGCAGGCGTTCGTCAAAATCTTTTTTGCCAACGCGCCCGTTCCAGATACCGGGGAGGGCGATCGCCACAAATCCTAAACTCAATAAACAAGCCGCTTTCTTCTCCCCCTCACACAAAATTATGGGTATTTCTGGGTGTCGCTGCACCCACTCCCAAAATAAGCGCTCCTTAAGCTTATCTTGCAAGCGCAGCGCCAGGGGGGAATGATACCGCTTGATATTGTACCGCCATGCTACTTTATCCCAAATGCAGTTGGGGACATCGAAGTAAGTGACACGGTTAGGTGTTTTGGGTGGTGATTCGTACTTGACGGGCTTGCCCTTTTCTTGGTCAATCCGGGGTAGGGAAGGCTTAAATCGCCCCCATTCCATCGGTTGCCAGTTGTTTTGGGGGTCAAGTCCGCTAATCCATAATCCCCCGTCTGTGGCGTGCTGGTACTGCTTTAAGAAGCCATCTGTGACTCGACCAGCATTTTTGCGGGGGATGGCATTGGAGATAAACAGGTAAGAGAAAACTACTTCTCCTACGATGTGGATGAAATTGCGCTCGATGAGGGTGGGGTGGATGGCGCTACCAAAGGCAAGTTCGTGGTACTCGGCAGGAGTTAGGTTATTCGGGTAAAGGTTTGGGGTCTTGTCGTTCATCAGCCCTCACCCCTGAAGCTGGTACACCGACTAGGTACGGCTATGGAACCCAAGAGAGGTCTTGGTAAAGGGGGGAACGATTCTAGTAATTGGCGAAATGTATATAGCATTGCCAGATAATGCCAGATCCGCAAAAACGGATTTGGCAAACTGATCTTATTGATCTTTTATCCGGGCTGTTCTAAACGCCTAAAACTCTTATGCAGTAAGAATTTTAAAAATGGATTATCGGGGGATGTGGAAGTTTTTATCGGGGGATGTGGAAGTTTTTATCGGGGGATGTGGATGCTTTTGTTCTAAAGCTCAAAGCTATACATAGTAAGCTTTTAAAGCCTATTTTTTGAATTATTTTTTTTAGAACAAGTCGAGAACAGAAAATCAGCCGACCATAGGTGAACATCGGCTGATAGTTGTGAAATCCTAAGTATTAATACTCAAGCTGATATATCCAGCTGCAAGGATTCAAAAAAAAAGGATTGTCGGGGGATGCGGATGCTTTTGTTCTAAAGCTCAAAGCTATACATGGCAAAGCTTTAAAGTCAATTTTTGAGGTGATTTGTTCTAAAACAAGACGAGATATTCTTCTGTTGAAGCCGCTAATTGTCAACAACTTGGTGACAAATGCTCATTTTTGTCCATATTTGTTCATAATTACGGCAAAAATATTTAATACTCAATCTTGGATATCCATAAGTGTTCGGATTTGGGCGGCTATCTCTGGATTGACTGTGCGCTCACCCCGTTCAATCAGGGAAACGAGCTTTTGGGATACGCCAAGAAAACCAGCTAGTTTAGCCTGTGTCCACCCTTTGGCAATACGCGCTTCTCTGACTTGGCTACTAGTTACACAGGTGTTTTGTGGCGGTGTAGCCTTGGCTTTAGACCGTAGTGGTTCTTTTTTGGCTTTTGGCTTTGCCTTGGATGCTATAAGTTCAGGTATAGGGGCTGGGGGTTTGATGGTTAACTTGGCAGAGAGCAGTTTCTCCAGGTAGCCTTTGGGCTTTTTATCCTTGCATTCTGGTCTTAGCCATTCCGGGTAGGTTTCTGGGTCAAACACAACCAGCCAGCCCAGTTCGAGCAACAAAATTATGGCATTATCCCAACGCTGCTTTAAGTCATAAGCTTTGCGGAAATCTAACCGGGCTTGATCTATTACCGTTTTTGAGAACGCAGTTTCTAATAGCTCAATTACCCTATACTTTCCATCAAGACGAACCCGACTATCCAATGTTAGATATATAGCCAGCCTTAGCGCAAGTTCATCATGATAGGGGTCAATTTTCAAAACTTGTTGAGCTAAATAGCCAAACTGATATAAAGCTTCCCTTGATTTGGCTCCAGCTCGATTTAAAAAATCTTGAGTCCACAATCCTGGCTGTATTGTGATGTAAACTTCATCAGGATTATCTATCTTTCCTTCCAAATTAAACTGACCGCTAACTTTAATTTGGATATTCCACATTCTCCCTATAGGAACACTACCTATAATTTCTCCTTTTTTGTTTCTTCCTTCGACCCAAACAGTTTTAACTAATAAACAATCAAGTGCAAAAGCTGTGCTAGCAATCTCTAGCAGCTTTTCTGATTTTAGTTTTTTGTGATTTTTATCCCAACCAAATTCCTGAATGATATCGCTTGCTTTCAGGTCAAATGTGCTTTGCCAAGGTTTCTCCTGGTTCATAGTATGAGCGGCGAAAATCAGGTGTAGCTTGGCAGTTGTAAAGCCAAATTTATCAATAATTTGTTGAGCTTCATTCCAGGGAAGCATGGTGATATCGCCTGGATTAGAAATGTAATGCTCAATGTAATTATTAGGGTTCCCTTTGGCTCTATGCTGTAAATAAGCTATTCCCTCAGTATCTTTTTGCCATAAGTCTTTCCGAGTATAAGCTTCCATGCTGGAAAACATTACGGCTGATGAGGGAATAGGAACTATAGTTTTCAGTTGTGGTTGTACAACTGGTACAGCTTCGGAAAGTACATTGTCCAGTATGCTTTCAAATTCTGTGTTGTTTTTAAGTACCGTTGTAAAGCTCTCTACTATTTTGGCTGCAACTTCTTCTATATAGGCTTCATCTGAGGCACGTTCTGGCTGCTCACTTGTCTCTTTTATTATCTTGATAGCAGCATGGATTGCTATCTTCTTAATGCCATCTGAAAAGTCACTTCTTAACGCTGTCACTAGTTGTTTCTTATCAAGAAGCAAATTAGGGTCTGCTTTCGTCACTAGGTTGCTCAGATTAATTATACCAGAGTTTGTTGAGTCAGGGACACTCTTGTTTTTTGAGCGTTTATTGTTGGGATTTGTATCCTCTAACATAATGTTAAAAAAGCGAAATTTATGACAAATTTTATATATAAATATCGATATGGCTCTGAAAAAATCAATAACTTATTCAATGAAAATCTACTAAGTTTCAGGTAGATTGATTTGAAATTATTTGGTGGGGCATAAATAGTATGGTAGATGACACCGTTCCATTCATTGGTAACGATGGCAGAGCAAGCGGATTAATGGAAGCAATATTTATTTATCCTCCTTACCTTTATTAGGTGCGGAAGCAGTCTGCTGCTGGGCTTGCTCGTCTTTCAACTCAAAATACTCGCACAGCAAATTTTCTAAACCCTGGCTGTTGTCCACGCCATTTTCTACACAATAAATTTTGAATTTTTTAAGTAAGTCTTGTGGCACAAATCCCCTTACCAAGCCGTAATTAGGATCTTTCTTTTTGTCGGTCACAGTAGCAATGTGCTGATGTCGCAACTCCTGCTCCATTATTTCATACCCTCTTTACTGAAATATTTTGTAGCTATGTCGCAACATCGCTACTTTTGTTATACTACCATCCATAGTCTAAAAACGCCCAAAAACCTTGTGCTGACTCAAAAGCAGCCGAATTTGGGCGACAGAATTATCTTGTCAAAAATCACCTCAATTCTTGCTTTGGCAATGGATTGAGCGTATTTAACCCCAGTATTTGGAGAAATAAATCATGATTTTGACTCAGCCGAATTTGGCTGAAACACCCCAAACTACCCCAGCAATAGCTGTAGGAGACGATTCTGGGGCAGGGCTAAAAAAGCTTTGCTTAGGCAATGGCACTACCCAAACAAGAGTCCGTACTCCCTCAAAAGTGCTGGAAATTAAGGAAGAATTGCACGATATCCTCACCTCAAATGAAGGTGGACACTTCTTCTACCACTCAGGCGACAGGTTGGATTTAGTTGGGCGGGAATTCCTCACTGGTACACTTGCCAGTTGGAAAGCCCCAACAACCCACATCAAACTCAGCGACGACCCAGCACTAAAAGCTGAATACGGCTTGCACACGTTACTTGGGGCGTTGGCTACCCTGCCCTACCGTCAAGAGTGGAACCTGCATTTAGTGCTATCTATACATAATGTGAAGGTTTTCAAAAATTTGTTAACCGACAAAACCAGTGGCAGTCACACAGTCAGCTTCAACGGCAAAAATACACCCACTTCACAAGTCTATTTGAAAGTGAGTTTGGTCGTCCCCGAAGGCGCTGGCTCTTACTCCTACTGCGTTTGTGCTAAACCAGAACCATTAATTGACCGCAGTGCCCACGCCATCGCCGTGGATTTTGGCACATCCACAGTCATCCCCACAGTTTTCGCCCCAGGTGGCAGTATTATCCATCGCCAAGTTTTAGAGGTAGGGGGATGTATCGATTTGTTGGATGCAATAGCCGCAGATCCAGAATTGGTTCAATTCTTAGGCACAGGCAAAGCGGGCAGCATTGAAATTATTCGCCAAGGGATTGAATCGCATTCATTTCAATATGGCACTCGCAATTTTAACTTCCGCCATATTTACGCTCGTCATCTCAAGCCTTGGTTAGCAGATCGCCTGCGCCTAGCCTTTAAGGAAGTTGAGGAATGGCGAGATGCTGCTCAAAGTTTTGTCGCCTGGGGTGGTGGTGTTGAGATGCCAGGGGTAGCTTCTATGCTGCAACGAGAGGGTATTACCCCAGTAGCAGAAGGATGTTGGGCCAATGCAGTTGGATTGCAACGGATGGCATTTGGCAGAATGCAACGGGGGAAATAATTATGGCTGAGAACAAGCGAGTGCGCCTAGAACCACATATTGAAGAGTATCTGAAATCTCATGCACAGAGGGTTTTAGACAAACCAGCATCGGCAGTCACCAGTGCTGAGTTAACCACCCTGGCCAACGCCATTATCTACGAACACAAGTTGGCGCAGTCGATGGCGAAACAGATACCATTCGCCAAATTGTTTAGCTGGCTGATGAGTTGGGTTCCTGGTAGTAGAGTTGTTGGATTGAACCAACAGGCGACGGATGCTCCAACACTTAAAGCATCTGTTCCAGAACCAGACAACTTTGAGTTTGACGCAGACTTGGGCGATTTGTACGAGGAGGCAGCATGACAAAACCAGTAACTTATTTCACCCAGACTGACCAAATTGACCGCCTTGTTGAACGCTTCGGGTCACAATTAGACTCCTTAGACCATACTGAGAAACTTGCCTTGAGAGCTACACTGACTTACTACCTGTTTCACATCGAAGTTGCTGAATTAGGAGAGTACACCCTGGAACACGCTGCTGATGAAACATTGCAGGGGTACTCAGAAAAAGAAGAGAGCAATATCCGTGAAGCGATCGCCATTCTTTTTGGCATTGCTGAAGACGAGGTAGAAGGGCTAATCGAAGCGCTGACTGCCCAAATCCGTTGGGGCAATACCAGAAAGATTTTGACTAGACATAGCTAGACATTAATCGTCATTAAGCAACGTCCCAGGCGTTGACCTGGGGCAATTTCTAGGAGGATTTATGGATTTTGGAATCAAAAACCCAGCAATGGGGCACAGCTCCCACATCGATGAAAAATCCCTCGCCTGGGGTGGTGTAGACGCTGATATTCTGGCTTATCTGTCTGATGTCAGCAAGCTAGAGCAGTTTGCAGACATGGCGCAGAACGCCGACCAACTCGCGCAGTACCTTGACCCCTTTCTGGAAAACGCCGCCAAATACTTTGAGGCGATGCAAAAGCTAGCAGAGGGGCAGGTGACATGGACTGAACTAAGGAAACAGTTCGGCTCTAAAGTGGCAAACGCGATCGCCAAAATCAGGAAAATAAATGCCGAATTTGATGCCGAGATGCAGAAGGTTGATGCCCAAGATAGGGCTGACTTGCTGCGGATTGAGCAAAAGCGGAAGAATGCCCTTACTGAAATTGCAGCGCAACTACACCAAGACTTACAAGCGGAACTTTGGCGACACGAAAACAAGATGTCCTCCATCGAGAGTCGCCACCAAGTAAGCGAACAACGTCAAACCATCCAGGAGGGACTAAGGGCTAGAAGGCAGGAATTACTTGCCCGTGCCCGATACGGCTCCAGGGCGTTGAACCCCCACCAAGAGCAACCAGAAACGATACCAGTATCAGTTGCTTCTAGTGCTACACCAGCTAGTTCCGTATCAGCCAGTGGCACAGTTCGCGGCTTTGGAAATTGGTGGACTAATTTCTGGGATGGATTAGGTAAGCGCTAAGGGGAGGATAGAGTCGTGTTGGCACGGAAGCCTGAAGATAAACCGACTAACACCAGCCCTTTTGAGTATATGGGGCTGGCACAACCACAACAGGTAAAATCCCAACAATCCAACACACAGCCTCCGCCCGTACCAGAGAACAACCGGGAACGGACATTTCGGCGGGCAGGCAATCTATGCGAGATTGTGGCTGGAGCATCCCTCAACTCCGCCGTGATTTTTACCTTCCACTTGCTCCAAGTCCACCCTGTTCGTCTGCTTATGGCGTTGGGTGTAGCACATTTGTACTTCACCGCGACGGCAGTAGGGGAGAAGGGGAGGCAAGTAACTAATATAATGACCGGCTGTAGTGCCTCCCTTGCTCTGCTGTGTTCCCTATCAGAACCTGTGGGCGAATGGTGGGAAGCAAGTACATCTAAATCTTTGGCACAAAGCGAAATCCAACAAATGTATGCACCACCTACCAACAAATCAAATTGGACAACGGGAGTAGGAATTGCAGTAGTTATCGCTGTTTTGGTTATTTACATTACCAGCGGTAGTAGGGGGAGAAGATGAGCTACTTGACCCCCCAACACGAGCAATTAGCTCGTCAGCAGCAGTCCAGTTTCATGCAGTGGTTTGGACAACTGCCTTTTGATAGGAAGATTGCAGCCATTGGGGTTTCTCTCTCCATCGGCGTAACCTGTGCCGCGGCTTCGTGGACTCAGTTCGCGAGCTCACGCATTTACTTTTGCATTCGCACTCCCCAACAAGGACTACGGTGTGCCGATAATCACAATCGTCCTTACCGCATGACCCTATGGCATTGGCAGCAGTGGCAGAAAGACGGGATGCCCACGGTTGTTGTACCCAATGAGGGTATTTCACCCAAGGGCTTGGTCAAAGCTACTAACCCCCACAAACCCCTGTGGGCGATGGGTGCATTCGTTGGGTTTGCCACTGCGGGGTGGATGCTCAGGCACTTGCAAGACACAGAACGCCAGCTAGCCAATTTCCAGACTGTAGCAGAGAAACGGGACTACGCACGGGCTGAACTCAAGGCACAGTCAGAATTACTAGATGATTATCGCGCTGTTGCGGTTAAACAGGTAGAATTGCAGACTGAGCTAGAACTGATTGCCAACGACCACACGGTAGACATCCAAAAAGCCGAAATCTTGGGCGAAACCGAAATCAAAATCACCCAGATGGAAGCCAACGACGCGGTGTTTGAAGCAGAAACTGCTGGGATGAGCGAGCAACAGAAGCAGGAGTACATCAACTTTCTACGCTCCTCAAAGACTCCATATCTGCAAGGAAGCCAAACTTTACAGGGAACAGTTGACCCCAGCGACAAAGTAGAAGGTTCGGAGGATAAAGAAGCACGCTTAGAAAGTGAGAATACAGGGGGTGAAATCTCTGAAACAACACAAAATCAGACTTCTAGTAATGATGCAAGTCCCACCCTGGAGCCGCTTAATCGCATCTTGGGTGCCAAGCGATCAACCCTAATTGTAGGTGGCACTGGTGCTGGTAAGAGCGTTACTGAGAGCTATATGCTCAACAGGTTTAGTAAACGCTTTCCCCAGGCTGATGTCTGGGCGATCGCTCAAAAGAATGATTCCTTCTGTGGGCTAGACAAAAAAGGACGGGTACTTTTATTCGACCCCTTAGAACCACAATTGGCGATGGCTGCCATTGACCAAGTTTACAGCATTTACGACCAACGCCGTCGAGTACCAGAACACCACCGCCATGAATTTGATAATCAACCAGTCAGATTAATCTTGGCTGATTGGCACTCTATCTACGAAACTTGCAAAGACGAAGCATGGTTTCAACCATACCTCAAGAAAATCAGCACCATTATTACAGTCGGTAGAGAACTAAATGTTTGCCTAATTATCGACACTCAATCGTTTAATTTAGCTGCTTTGGGTATAGGTGACAGCAACATTAGAAAAAACCTCTACATCATCGCTCAAGGAAATTACAACGTTGAAGCAGATGGCACAGTTAACGATAGCTATGGCGTGCTGTACAACCTCATAACTAATGCCAAGATTGTAGAAGATGCAGTACTACGTTCCTCATTAAAAGATAGATTTACCGAGCTAAAATCACAATCCAAGCAACTAGGACAACCGCTAATATTTATCTCAGTTGAGCCGATGCAGTTGGATATTCTGCCAGACATCACCAGTTATAAGCCAGGAATTAAACCAGCTATTCAACTAGATACTGTAAGTCCGGAATATCTTGATAATCTACTGAGGCTGGAATTTGATATTGATTTATCCCCGACTAGTATAAATAGTCCGCTTAATCAAACAAACAATCACCGAGCTGATGAAAATGCTAGTGATGATAATCAAGCAAGTCCAGACATTAAACTAACCGAGATTCAAATAAAACTGGTTGATTATCTCAAGGGGAAAGATGCAAAGACTCCACGTCAAATTAAACAGAATGCAGGTAATAAATTTAAGGGCATATCGGAAGCACAAATCCGCGACGAACTCAACCTACTTGTGCAAAAAGAGAAAGTCATTTTTACAGGCGAAGATAGTTACAGATTAATCGATTAGGTTGGACTATTGGTTGGGTTGGATAAATAGTACTTTTTGGGGAATATATGCACTCTTAACCAACACATCCAAAACCAACCTACATACCCAAAAGTATTGCTATATCGAGATTAAACTATCCAACACCAATCCAAAACTTCACTCTCTTCCCCAACCAAAATCCAACTTATAAGTAGTAGATAATCCAGCCCCCAAAATATTCGACTGATATCTCCATAATCAAGCTAATTTAAATCACCAGTAATAGCTCAATCCTGTTTAAATAGTTATTTAATTGCCATCCAATGTATAATAGAATTATTAATCATCCTCCATAAATATTCCGAAATTCAATTTTAATGACGCGCTTTATACATGATAAATTCGCCAAAGACTATCTGGAAGAATTGTTAAAAGATTACGGAGAAGTCAAGGCATCAGAAGAAGTCTCAGGAGAGATTAAAGAAATAGATGTTTTATTCACTCCTAATAAACAGCAAAGCTCTAATTTACAAGTGCTAGGATTGCTAGGAAGGCTTGCTGAAAATCCTGCAATAATAGAACCATTCCGCAATCCAGCTTCTACCGATGAAATATGCGACTGTATTCTAAAATTATTAGAAGTAAAGGCTTTATTGCGACGAGAAGCTAAAGCAAATAAAACCAAACTTCAGGACTCAGAAATTCCCAAGTTGTGGGTGCTGACACCAACAGTATCTGAAACTAGATTGTCTAGCTTCGGAACTATGCAAAAAGCAGGTTGGTTATCGGGAGTACATTTTCTGCCAGATGCCTTGCGGACAGCAATTGTGGCGATACACCAACTACCGCAAACACCGGAGACTTTATGGTTGAGGCTTTTAGGTAGGGGAAGCGTGCAGTCACAAGCGATTGTCGAGTTGCAAGCGTTACCATTAAATCATCCATACCAGAAAGCCACCCTGGAATTAGTTTATAACTTGCGTGAAAACTTGAGAGTAAATCAAGAATTAGAAGCAGATGAGATGCCTAAGCCAGGAAGTCACCCTCCTGACTCGGCTACAAAACCGTGCATGAATCTTTCGATTCACACGGCTCC
>NZ_JACKZU010000186.1:0-15752 GCF_014222165.1 Nostoc sp. 2RC | reverse complement strand
CCCCATCTCCCCATCTCCCCATACCCTACTTACTCTTGACTTTCGTCCGCTTCTCCTCTTGGCTACTCTGAACAATTGGGACGGTGAAGTGAAACTCACTGCCTTGGTCTTTGCCGGCGGACTTAGCCCAAATTTCTCCACCCCAGCCATTGACAATTTGCCGACAAATTGCTAAGCCCAGTCCAGTACCACTGGTGGTGCGTCGGAGCGCTCCTTCTTCTTGATAGAAACGGTCAAAAACGATTTCTAAGCGATTCGGTTCAATGCCCCGTCCTGTGTCAGCTACGGTGACTTCCACCATTTGATGGCTGTTGCGAATGGCGTTAATGGTGATTTCTCCTTGGGACGGGGTAAATTTACAAGCGTTGTCGATGAGTTTTGCTAGTACTTCTACTAGCCAATCGCCATCAGCTCTCACTAAGGGTAGGTTTTCGGGGATGAGAGTTTGGATTTGGGGGAGCTTTTCGGTTGAGGAACGGGTGCGGAGGCGGCTGAGTGCTAAATCTATACACTCTTGTAAAGTCAGGGATTCTGGATGCCATTCAACGCGACCGCTTTCTAGGTTGGAAAGTGTGAGGAAATCTTGCACGAGTTTCCGCATTCGTTCTGAGTCTGCAAGAGCTGTGTTGAGCATCACCTGTTGCAATTCCAAGGGCATATCTGGCTCGCTGGCTAGACTTTCTAAGCACACTTGAATGGTGGATAAGGGGGTACGCAGTTCGTGTCCGGTGATGGCTATCAGGTTGCTACGGGTACGGTCTAGGGCTTCTAGCTGCTGGTTGAGTTCTTCTAGGTTGGCGTAAGCTTCGGCTTGGATGAGAGCTGCGCCTACTTGGGTGGCGATGGCTTTGACTAAATCCAATTCCCCTGGTTGGCACTCGTGGGGGGGCATCTGGCAGTAGTGTAACTCAACGATGCCCAATAATCGTCCTTGATAAAATACTGGTTCCATGAGCCAAGAACGGATGGCAAATTTTTTGGCAATCAAGGAAAGCCCAGGCGAATTGATAACACGAGAATCGGTGAGTGTATCGCTAATACAAACTCCTTCGCCTTGTTGGGTAATGTCCCGAAATAGAGAATTTTTCTCTAATTCCCAGGTTTGTCCGCGGATAGATACAACACCAGCAGTCAAAAATTCATGTTCAATAATCGCTTGCTTATCTGTGGCTTGGGCGCGGTAAATTAAACAACGACAGGCCTTGAGGTGTTGTCCTAATTCTTGGGCTGCTATCTGGAGAACTTCGTGAGGATCGAGCGATCGCCGAATGGCAGTACTAATGGTATTGACTAATCGTTCTTTTCGTGCCTGAGCAGTAATTGAGCGGTAGGCTTTGTGTAATTTGTACTGACTAGCTTGCAAGTAAGTCACCAAGCGTTGCACAAACGGATCTGTGTCAATGTCACAAGCATATTCACTGATTTGTTCTGCTCCAAAATAGGTTCTCGTTTGCCCAATACCAAACCTCTGACGCGCCCGCTCAATTTTGCTTGCTAGTTCTGGTCTGTAGAACAAAATCCTCTCTAACAATAACTCGGCGGCTTTGAGGCTAACTCCCCTTTCTGATGTCCAAATTCCTTCAAATCTTCGTGCTGTATCCATATCCAGGCTGGGGCTTTGCTCTGGCGCTTGCTTGTTTTTAGCAATAGAACCAAGGTTTTCTCGGCAAACCAAACAAGTCGCGTAGCTGTCAGCAATCACCACTAAATGCCACTCTTGACTTAAGCCATCATCTGGCTCAAAAGCTACCTTTTCGTAGTGTTCCGAACTGTTAGCAAAATCAGTTTCCGGAGCTGACAACACGTATATTTGATTACTTCGCAAAGCAAGCCGCTGGTAACGATGAGCTTCTTGGCGGTAGAATCGCTCTCGCTGGAAACTAGCTATTATCAGGGGTTGAGCTAAAGTCGCAGCCAAAACTTGATCTTCCATCGCGTGGGAGAGCGCCGTTAATGAAGCCTTAAAATATAGCTGGGGCCGCAAGTAGGGTAGGGACTTTAGGAGATCGCTCAGCACAGAAGTCGAAATGCTCATGAATTATCGTTAAACGCCCAATCTCAACAAGATCCACGTCACAGCTGCATTGTACAAATTCCAAAGGACTCTCAAGTTAAATAGACAGTTTCAATATGTAAAGAACGCTAAAAAGCACTTTTACCTTCAGCAAATGCAACACTTTGTTACCAATTAGCAAGAGTAAATGCAGCTAGCTTCATTTACAAAATTTAAAAGTCTAGAGTAGGAAATAGAGCAACAGCGGCAATGCATTTGTCTTTCACACCTTGGTGTGCCGTAGTCATTTGCCAGGATCGCTTTGTTCTTAACTCAAATATTTTTATCCATTGGCTGACATTGTCATGTTTTAAATGATAGACCACTAAGCTCAATATACATTCTTGTTTGCCTTTATCATCATCGAACAAAGCAAAAGTAAAAAATTAAAAGGTGACTGACTGTGCTAAATTACAGTCTTCAAGGGATGACGGCTTGTAGAAATTTTAAAAATATATAGCAATGGACATATTGATTAGGACATCATATTTTGATCTCAAGGTAACAGGGTTGGGGGAAATGTCCTAACAATTAGTGGCCACTGCTATAAATCCTGGAAAATTGTCGGCTGCTCCACAAAAACAGCTAGCTTAGCCCACTTTTATGTAATTACTTAGGTCTTGCTAAAATTCGGCATCCACAAAGGTTTACAAGCCTTTTGTCTGCTATAAATCCCAAAGCCATGTATCAACTATGCTTGAATTGTGAATTTTGAGTTCTCAATTCGGCCGTATATTGCAATTTTCTTGCATGGTATCCTCTCTGAGGATGTATTTCACGCAATGCAGAACAGCTATAAATAATACCATCGCCAAAATAAAATATAGACCTGTAAACGGAAGTTTGCCTAATGACATCAGATGCGCTCATGACCCCGGAAAAAATTTCAGTTGATGGAAAAACTTTTATTGCTGCTGAACAATTACCGATTCCAGAGTGGCCTTGTGTTGTCAGTGAAAGACCACAGCCAACGCTGACGGTTAAAGATGACGATTTATTTTTGGTTACAGATACTATGGGGAACATTTCTGGCTGTTCCCTCAATGATGGCAATCCCAGCATGGGGCTGTTTTGCTGTGATACCCGATTTCTCAATCGTTTGGAGTTGCAAATTGAAGGGCGATCGCCTGTACTCTTAAGTAGTACTGCCCAAAAAGGCTTTTCACTCTCAGTATTGTGTACCAACCCCAGAATCGACGAACGCTTGAGAGCCGAAACTGTGGGAATTCGCCGAGAAATGGTGCTAAATGGCGCACTATTTGAAGAAATCGAGGTATCTAACTACAGCACAACCACCGTCGGTTTTGAACTCAGCATCAGTTTTGACGCGGATTTTGTTGATTTATTTGAAGTCCGGGGTTACGAGAGAGAAAAACGCGGTAGGCTTTTACGCCTAGTGGAACCAACGGCACAAGAGGGAATATTTTCTCTGGTGCATGGTGTTTCACCTGTAACCAAAGAGCCATCAGCCTCTAGGGAAGAATCTTTAACACTGGCCTATCAAGCTTTGGATGGCTCGGTGATGGAATCGCGTCTTTTGTTCCAGCATCGACAACCAGACTATTTCAAGGGTTACACTGCGGTTTGGCGGCTAGAATTGGCTTCTCACGAAACTCAAAAACTTGGTTATCGGGCAAACATGGTGACCAACAACAAGTCCACTTCAACTGTCAGCGCCCCCGCCACCTTAGGACAGGCGAAATCTGCTGAGTGGATGGAAGAACAACATTGGCTACAACAAATTACACGCATTAGCTCAGACAAAAGTATCTTCAATCGAGTGATTGAGCGAGCCGAGCAAGATATGTATTTGTTACGCCAGTCTTTTGGCAAGCATAAAACTGTTTCCGCCGGAGTACCGTGGTTTTCTACATTGTTTGGCCGGGATTCCTTGGTGACAGCTTCCCAAACCCTGATGTTAAACTCGCAAATCGCTAAAGAAACCCTAATACTACTTGCAGCATACCAAGGTAAAACAGAAGACGAATGGCGGGAAGAAGAACCGGGTAAGATTTTACATGAGTTACGTTTGGGTGAAATGGCTCGCTGTCAAGAAATTCCCCATACACCATACTACGGTACAGTTGATGCCACTCCTCTGTGGTTGATGCTGTATGCAGAATATTATGCTTGGACTAACGATCGCGAACTCCTAGAACAGCTTTGGCCGAACGCTTTAGCAGCAATGGAATGGATCGATCGCAATACTAAAGAAACCAGCTACCTCAGCTATTACTGTAAATCTAAACGCGGTCTTGCAAACCAAGGTTGGAAAGATTCCGGTGATTGTATTGTTGACCATAAAGGAGAACTAGCCAACGGCCCCATCGCCTTGTGTGAAGTGCAAGCTTACGTCTATGCAGCAAAAATGCGCCTAGCAGAAATAGCCAGGATGAAAAAGCGCCTTGATTTAGCAGACCGTTGGCAAGAAGAAGCGAAAAATCTCAAGGTGCGTTTTAATCGAGATTTTTGGATGCAAGACCAGGATTTCTGTGCTTTAGCTTTGGATGGAAATGGTAAGCCAGTAGATAGTATTACCTCAAATCCCGGTCATTGTCTGCATTTGGGCATCTTCACACACGAAAAAGCCTACAATGTGGCAGAACGCTTGCGGGCACCAGATATGTTTAATGGTTGGGGCATACGTACTTTAAGTAGTTTGTCACCCGCTTATAATCCAATGGGTTATCACATTGGTTCGGTGTGGCCGCATGATAACGCGTTGATTGCAATGGGATTGCGATCGCTCGGTCTTATCGATCAAGCTTTGGAAATTTTCCAAGGTTTATTTGACATGACTAGCCAGCAGTCCTATCAACGTCCTCCAGAACTTTTCTGCGGCTACGAACGTAACGGCGATAATGCACCTGTGCAGTATCCAGTGGCCTGTACTCCCCAAGCTTGGGCTACCGGTAGTATCTTCCAATTACTGCAAATGATGGTCAATTTAGTACCTGATGCCCAAAATAACTGTTTGCGAATCATCGACCCGGCTTTACCAGAATCCATTAATCGCCTGTCCTTTCATAATTTACAAGTTGGTACTACAGTCCTTGATTTAGAATTCGAGCGTTCTGGTGGTACTACTGCTTGTCGCGTTGCTAAAAAACGCGGTAATTTGCGGGTAGTTATTGAAGCATAGCAAGGGGGTAGGGAGTAGAAAATTCACCACTCCCTACTCACTACTCAATATTCCCAATTTTATGCTGAGTGCGACCATAGAGCAGCGCAGCATAAAGGTGAAGTGAGTATTAGCAGAAAGCTTAGTGACTCCATCAACGGCTCTCACCGCTCCAACGAAGTATGGCTATGGAGTAGTGATAGCTTGTTTTACTTTATTAATTTATATTAAGTGATGTTAGCCTTATTACTATTCTGTGAATCATAGACCTAGAGCGTTTTTGAAAGTTACTAATGGGTAGGTGATGTAATCTGTTAGGTTTTATTATCTAATTTCAGATAATGTTCTTGGATAAAGTTTAGCTTAGCAAAGCTGCTTCACTGAATGCCCTAAAGTATTTCTCGAAACGCAACTTGATTTTTCTTTTCATTGGAGTAAGACAGCCATGTCAACCACAACAACAGAACATACAGTATCTGGTTCTCAAGTTGAGAAAGCTTTTACCTTGCGCTTCCTGAAACCAGCTCCATCGTCTGACGATCAGGAAGTTTGGATATGGGATCCTGAAAAACCAATGATTCTTAACATTAAAACCGCGACTTTCAGCGGTAAAAACCAAGCAGACGACTACACAAACGAATAAGTTTATTTATCAGACTACTAACACTTTTACTTCAACCACAAAGTATTAATAGTCTGATAAAATTTGCTATTTAACTTAAGTACTTGAAGTTGAGACGATAACAATGTTACTTCTTATTGGAGATCGCAATGATCCCCACTTACAAGAATTGTGTATTGAGCTAAGACGGACTCAACTATGTGAGATATTGTCTACCTCATATGACCACTTACTTAATACACAATTCTCTTTTTACTCTCAAGTAGATGGCACGTATTCATGTTTTATTAGCCAATTGGATATAGAAATAAATTTGGCTGATGTCAATTTGGCTTTCTGTTTATCTCCACTTTTTAGGCTGGAAGGAAAAGCACAAACACAAGAAGCAAGATTTTGGTATTTTTCTTGGAAGGAAGCCCTGTACGGAGCTTACTCACTTTTGGCTTTGAGCAATAGATTTATCAATAAGTCGGTTGAAAACTGTTTAGCCTGCCAAAGTAAAATCTTAACTTTTCCCAACGCTCACAAAGTTGGGCTAAAAATTCCAAACTCTCTGATCAGTAATTCTAAGCTTTCAATTGACTCATTTTTCAACAACAATTCTCAAGTTGTCCTTAAAACACTACATCAAATGTCACTAAATTTTGAGAATGAACCCACAATGCTTTTAACTCAGAAAGTTTGTGAACAGGATTTCTCAAATTACTCTCAGCAGAACGAAAGTCCTTTATTTTTACAGGATTACATTGATAAGCTTTACGATATTAGGCTAGTTGTTATAGGTTTAGAAGTTATGGCTTGTAAAATTGATGCAAGCAGATCGCCAATAGGAAGGATTGATTATCGAGCGTATGATTTGCCAAATACTCCTCATTATCATGTAGAAGTTCCTTTGGAACTCAAGCATAAAATTGTTGCTCTATGCCAAGCCATACATCTTGAATACGCTTGTATCGATATATGTATTGATTCATCACAACAATATTGGTTATTAGATATTAATCCCTTTGGTAAATATTTGTGGATGGAATATGCTACGGGTATGCCTATAACCCGTACATTGTCACAATTTCTTGTTTGTAGGCAAGTTTTATCTCAGTTTTAACGCTGAATGTAAACAACGCATAGAAGATTCTATGGCAATTTGCAATACTCAAATACACACCAAACCTAGCGTATCATACCAATTCACCAAAATATTGATACATATACAGGACTTTCGCAAAATTATGAAAAAACGAACCACAAAGGACGCAAAGGACACGAAGGAATAAGAGTTTCAGAGAGTTCTTGCGTAAGTCCTAATATACAATAACCTGTAGTAAGGGCGAACGGCTGTTCGCCCTTACCCTTGTATTTGTATCATTTATAAAGTCAAATGATATCAGAAGTATGGAGGAGCGATCGCCAATTAAAAAACCTTAGTGAGCGCTTTCCATATTTGCACCCCACCAAGGTTTATCGTAATCTTTAATTTTTAGTTTTTAATTCCGGCAATTTGCGATTTGAGATTTTTCCTCACAATCCAAAATCCCATATCCAAATTTGAATCGCTCCTAACTTTCTTTTATGCTTCCTCGGAATTTTCTCTTTTTTGCCCTGGAGATGCTTCATAAAGTGCGTCGAGATGTTGGCGAGCATCTTCAACATTAATCGAACGCATCACCAATAATGGTTCTTTAATTAAATTGCCCGCGTTATCTAATAACTCTGGATGTGGTACAAACTGTTTTCTCGATGCATAATAACCAAAACTACCTCGTTCACCCATTGGCGAAGAATTAGCTGGATAAGTTCGCTCCCGATCGAAACTGAACATAATCAGGTTACGAATTAAATTGCCAACGGCTATAAATGCCAGGATTGTAAAAGCAAAGATGTAAAGCAGGTGTAACATTGAATTTTCCTCCAGGGCAGCAATTTTTTAAAAGTTTATTTTGTAACGTTTTGGTTCGCCGACGCTGCGGCTTAGATTTAAGCTCACAGTGAGGGGAAACATTTCACGCACTTACTTTTAGTGCGCTTGTATTGATATGGAGCGATCTGTCAACCGTTATTCCACTTACGGTAACATAGGATACATTCTTTTGTTAATCCAAACAAACTTAAGATAATGTTAAGAATTTTGTAGTATTTGTTTAACGACTGAATCCGTCGTCTTCAAATTGTTAAGCTGTCTGTGGTGTCTAACTTTAGCTGATGCTGTTTAGACTCCAGGTGTTTGACGAAAACGCATTGCCACTTTCCAACATTCTGTTACTAATTGATGCCAAGGCATTAGTGTTGCCATATCTATTCCGACTTGTCCATCAGTAGCACTAAATAGCATTTTTGCAGTGTTTAGTTCTTCTTGCGCTTGTTTAACGCGACAGAGCAAGTCTGATTGCTCTTGGTTGCTCATAAATGAGAGTTGCTCGGTTTCTAGTAAATCGCGCGATCGCGTAAACCAATACTGAAAATCCTCCAGGAGGGGTTCTAAAACCGTTTTCAGCAACTCAGTCCCCGGTAAATTCGAGTCTGGCATAAATTTGAAGAATATTTCCAACTTGCTTACTAATATTAACGTTATTTACGATTCTTAACAATTATCTTATCTCTCTCACACAAAATAAATTGAAAAAACCTGGAAAAATGTAACAAAAATCACATTTTTAATTATATGTTTTTGCTAAGGGTTTGTACAGAACCTTGGGAAAGGTGTCTATAGGTATAGATGGGGCAGAAGGGCAGGGGAGATGGGGAGATGGGGAGGATGAGGGAGAATAATAACTCCGAGCGTCAACAGTCATCAGTCATCAGTCACCACTCCCTGTTTGACCAATACCGCTATAGTTGAATAAGTTTATAGATTGAGAATAGATCGCTTTTCGTAATCACTTCGCCAATGGTTCAGCAGCCAATGTCGCTAAAATTATCATCAAATCCTTCAGAAGATTCAGAAAAACCTGAAAAAATTTATTTACCCCGTACCAGCGAATCGGAGAATTTAAAAAAGATTCGCCACACTGCTTCCCATGTAATGGCAATGGCGGTACAAAAGCTGTTTCCCAAGGCGCAAGTGACAATTGGCCCTTGGATTGAAAACGGATTTTATTACGACTTCGACAATCCAGAACCCTTTAGCGAAAACGATCTTAAGGCCATCAAAAAAGAGATGGTGAAGATTATCAATCGCAAATTGCCAGTGATTCGTGAAGAAGTCAGCCGTGAAGAAGCCCAACGCCGGATTGAGGAAATTAAGGAGCCTTATAAGCTAGAAATCCTAGCAGACATCAAAGAAGAACCAATTACAATTTACCATCTAGGAAATGAATGGTGGGATTTGTGTGCGGGGCCTCATGTGGAAAATACCAGTGAGTTGAACCCTAAAGCCATTGAATTAGAAAGTGTTGCTGGGGCTTATTGGCGTGGAGATGAAACCAAAGCCCAACTACAACGCATTTATGCCACCGCTTGGGAAACTCCAGAACAACTTGCTGAATATAAGCGACGCAAAGAAGAAGCGTTGCGGCGAGATCATAAGAAACTTGGTAAGGAACTGGGATTATTTATATTTTCTGACTTAGTAGGGCCTGGTTTACCCTTGTGGACGCCTAAAGGCACTTTGTTGCGGAATCTTTTAGAAGACTTCCTCAAACAAGAACAACTAAAGCGCGGTTATTTACCTGTGGTAACCCCCCACATTGCCAAAGTAGATTTATTTAAAACCTCTGGACATTGGCAAAAATATCAAGAAGATATGTTCCCGTTGATGGCCGAGGATGAAGAAGCGGCCGCACAAGAACAAGGCTTCGTGATGAAGCCCATGAATTGCCCTTTCCATATCCAAATATATAAGAGTGAGTTACGTTCCTATCGAGAACTACCGATGCGGTTGGCAGAATTTGGTACTGTTTATCGCTACGAACAATCGGGAGAATTGGGTGGTTTAACGCGGGTGCGGGGTTTTACTGTGGATGATTCTCACCTGTTCGTCACTCCAGAACAACTCGATGGTGAATTCCTCGATGTGGTGGATTTGATTTTATCGGTCTTCAATAAACTGCAACTGAAGAACTTTAAAGCAAGACTGAGTTTCCGCGACCCAGCTAGTGATAAGTATATTGGTAGCGATGAAGTTTGGGACAAAGCCGAAGCTGCGATTCGTCGTGCAGTTGAAACCTTGGGTATGAAACATTTTGAGGGAATTGGAGAAGCGGCCTTTTACGGGCCGAAGCTCGATTTTATCTTCAGTGATGCCTTAGAACGGGAATGGCAATTGGGAACTGTGCAGGTAGATTACAACTTGCCAGAACGTTTTGAATTAGAGTATGTTGCTGAAGATGGTTCCCGCAAACGTCCGGTGATGATTCACCGTGCGCCTTTTGGTTCCTTGGAAAGGTTGATTGGGATTTTGATTGAAGAGTATGCAGGGGATTTTCCCTTGTGGTTGGCACCAGTGCAAGCGAGATTGTTGCCTGTGGGTGAAGCACAATTAGATTTTAGTAAAGATGTGGTAGCAAAGATGCGGGCATTGGGCATCCGTGCAGAGGTCGATATTAGTGGCGATCGCTTGGGTAAATTAATTCGCAACGCAGAGAAAGATAAAATACCAGTGATGGCAGTTGTGGGAGCCAAGGAAATTGAAACCAACACCTTGAGTATCCGCACCCGTGCCTCTGGGGAATTAGGCGCTGTATCTGTGGATGAGGTATTGGATAAAATGAAAGTGGCGATCGCTAACTTCCAGAACTTTTAGTAAAACTAGGGTGGGTAATGCCCATCCTCAATAAAACTCTTGTGGTCAAAGGGATGCATGTTAATGGTTCGACAAGCTCACCAACCGGGGAAAGGGAAAATACCAAACATGCACCCCCTTTCCCCTTCCCCTTTTCCCCACTTCTCAAGTCTAATCTGCATCTAAATTTTGCAACCCGATGGCAATCTTACTGTGTTTCTCAATTTGTCCCATCACTTGTTTTGCTCGTTGAATCACCACCGCCGGTAAACCCGCTAATCTTCCCGCTTCAATTCCATAAGATTTATCAGCGCCTCCTGGTTGGACTTGGTGCAAAAAAATAATTTGGTCTGGTAATTCTTTGACTGTCACTTGATAATTAGCCACATTCGGTAAAATGCTGGCTAGTTCATTTAACTCATGGTAATGAGTGGCAAAAATTGTCCGCGCCCGAATTTCCACTGCAATATATTCTGCCACGGCCCAAGCAATGGAAAGACCATCAAATGTTGCCGTTCCCCGGCCAATTTCATCTAATAATACCAGCGATCGAGATGTGGCATGATTAAGAATATTTGCCGTTTCATTCATTTCCACCATAAATGTAGATTGACCAGTTGCTAAATCATCTACTGCACCGACACGGGTGAAAATGCGATCGCAGATTCCCAACTTAGCAAATTTAGCTGGTACAAAACTACCAATTTGCGCCATTAGTTGAATCAATCCCACCTGACGCAAATAACAACTTTTGCCGCTGGCGTTTGGCCCGGTGAGGATAATTAAATCGGGTGTGGGTGAAGAGGACGCGGGGACATTTTCACTCTCCGTGTCCCCCGAAGTTCCGATAGCCGGAAGCCGACACTCTGATTTCTCTCCACGTCTCCCACTCTGTGCGTCATCCTCTCTTCCCAATTGCGTTGAATTCGGCACAAAGAAACCCGCAGGTAAAGACTGTTCCACCACCGGATGACGACCATCAACAACGTTGATTTCTCTTCCTGACACCATCTCTGGACGGCAATAACCTTGCTGTACCGCTAATTCAGCTAAACCACACAACACATCTGCGGCGGCTACTGCACGGGAAAGATTGCGAATGACTTCGGCCTGTTCTGCTGCTTCTTCCCGCAACGCTGTAAAAATCTCATATTCCAACTGATTTAAATCTTCCCGTGCTGTGAGAATTCGCGCTTCCCGTTCCTTCAAATCCGGGGTGATGTAGCGTTCCTCATTGGTTAGGGTTTGCTTGCGGATGTAATTAGCGGGTACTTGGTCGGCTTTGGCGCGGGAAATACTGATATAGTAACCAAAGGTTTTGTTAAATCCTACTTTTAATGTGGGAATTCCCGTCCTGGCTCTTTCATCAACTTCCAAATTAGCAATCCATTGCTGGTCTGCTTGTACAGTGGCTTTCCTGTCATCTAACAGGGAATTCACGCCATGACGAATCAAGCCGCCTTCTTTGATATGTATTGGTGGTGATTCTACAAGGTGGGCGTGTAATTTTTGGGCTAATTCTTCTAAAATTGAGGGTACTTTTTGTAAAGCTTTTAAAAATGGAGAACGGGCATCCGCAACTAAGTGGGATAATTCCGGTAAGCGTGAGAGAGAATCTGCCAAAGCCGCTAAATCTCTAGCGTTAGCAGTACCAGAACCCGCCCTTCCCGTTAGCCGTTCCAAGTCATAAATTTGCCGCAACAGCTGGCGCAAATCCTGGCGTAGGGGTGTATTTTCCATCAATTCTTCGATGGTATCTTGTCGCGCCTGAATGCCTTTGATGTCGATTAATGGTTGCAATAACCACCGCCGCAAAGCACGCCCACCCATCGACGTATTCGTTCGATCTAATGCCCAGAGTAAAGAACCGTGATATGTACCATCGCGGACTGTTTGAGTAATTTCCAGGTTGCGCCGTGTTTGATTATCGACAATTAAATAATCAGTAACAGTGTAAGTACGAAGTCTTTGCAGGGAAACTGGGTTTTCTTTTTGAGTATCTTCTAGGTATTCTAAAAGACCACCAGCCGCACGAACGGCTAGCGGCAAACGATCGCAACCGAGTCCTTCGAGCGATCGCAGTTTAAATTTCTGCAATAATCTAGGTCTAGCTTCGCCTTGTGAAAAGGGAAGTTGCGATCGCAAACTATAACAAAATGCTGGCGGCAAACACTCCGGGAGATATGGCGAAGTTTCCCCCGGCCGCAGCAAGCTACCCAAATCCGGCGCATTTGTGGGCACTAGCACCTCAGAAGGTTGCAGGCGCATTAATTCTTGTGTTAGATGTTCTAAATCGCTGCTTTGGGTGGTGAGGTATTCTCCTGTGGAGATGTCTGCATAGGCTAAACCCCAATGATTTGCGGCAATTACCACTGCTGCTAAGTAATTATTGCGACTGGATTTGAGCATTCCTTCTTCTAGCAAAGTGCCAGGAGTGAGGATGCGTGTTACTTCCCGTCGTACCAATCTCCCGGTAGCTTCGGCTGCATCTTCTACTTGGTCGCAAATTACCACTGCATAGCCTTTTTCCACTAACATCGTTGCGTAGCGTTCCCAGGCGTGATGGGGAACGCCGGACATCGCTACCCGTCCTTGTTCCCCAGCCTGCTTGCTAGTGAGGGCTAATTCTAATTCTTGTGCTAGTTTGACAGCATCTTGGAAATAACATTCAAAGAAATCGCCTACTCGATACAGCAACATCGCGTGAGGATATTTATCCTTCGTCTCGACATAATGCAGGTACATTTGACTTAGCTTACTGCGATCCACCTGTCGATGATCGCAAATAAAAGTACTGGCATCGCCTTTGGTAGATGGAGTTTCAGAGTGAGAGGCAGTCATAGATGCTATCGAGTTACGCACGGAAATTCCACAATATCTGATGGTAACGCGATGTGAGGGAGAAAGGGCGATCGCTCAAGGTTTTTTTACTCTTGGCTCGGTTCGTTGGTTGATATACCCATTTTTGCTGTTAGTGTGGTGAAGAGGCGATCGCAATACGGCGAAGCTTGACATACTTTGTCCGCGTCCAGCAATTCTAAAAGCTTCGGAGCGTGTCTTGTTTTATGATATTTGCCCTTTTCTGTGTGGCGAGTAGCTGCGACAAGCCACACTTTGAGGGTATCTTTAGAAACTTTCTCTACATTTTGTAATTGCTTGATTCCACGCTGAATTTTATCTTCTTTAAATTTTTGACCATAAAACTCTTTTAAAGCATCAATATCAGCAATAAACCATGCTTCCATCGTTTGCACCATCAGGTGACACTGTTCATCTTGAAAATTGACTGCATCTAAAATCCAAGGATGATCTTCTGTTCTATTTCTCAGATGTTCCCAAGGTCTAACAGTGGAATCAACTGGAGATTCAGCATCAATTAATAAAACATTAAAAGCTTCTGGTTGAGACTCTAAAGCCGTTTTAAAATCTTCATAAGCATCACGCCTTGAGCCACACATAACGATAAATATCTTAATGTTTTCACCAGCAATATCATATAGTTCGTGAAAGAATTTTATAAAACCTGGGCGTAGTCCAGTTGTGGTTTCTTTTCCACTTCTGATCCCACTACGAAAACCTGGGCGTGGTCTGAGTAGCAGTTCGGTATCATCTTCATCTCCAGCACCCTCAATATAAATGTATATGTTCATTACCAACGATTTCCACCAATTTGCCCCATCCGCCAGAGATCGCCAAGGGTATACTTTTCTAACCATTTTTTCAATCTCTCAGATTCCTGACGATGGAGGTGGCTACCTTTTTTATCTCGTTCACAAACTACTACTGATTCTGGATATTCACTCAAAGCAGAAACTAAAGCATCAGAATGAGTTGTCACTATTAATTGTGTTCTCTGTGATGCGTCAATTAGCATTTCTGCAATTGTGGATAAAATATCTGGATGTAAACCAATCTCTGGTTCTTCAAGACAAATAAGTGGTGGTGGAGTTGGGTCAAGCAGTAAAGCCATTAAAAATAAATAACGAAGTGTACCATCAGATAATCGATTTGCCGGAATTGGTTCAATCAAACCCTCTTCACGAATAATTATCTGTACTGTACCACCAGATATTATTACACCCAGTTCTTCGGCTGCTTCATAAAATTTTTGAAGCTTTTCAATAATTTTTCTATGACCTATTTTATTTTTTAAGTTGTTTAAAAATAGACCCAGATTACTACCATCTTCTAGTAGAGGATGTTCAGGTAAGTCAGGCTTTTGAGCATTTCTTGGTACTGAATATCGTCCCATCTGCCAGTCACGATATAAAGCTATATTAGAAAATGTAGTGCTGAGATAAGAGAGTTCTGGATACAAATCTGGATCTGTTCGCTGAGATAAGACTGACTGATCTGGAATTAAATCTTCTCGCCGAAGAGTACGAGTACGTTGAATGTTGAAGTCATCGTCTAACTTATTAATATTTAAAACCGGACGACCACTTTGGTAACGATAGTAAAAATAAACATCATCCGATCCTGGATATGGTCGTTCATTCTCTATAGCTTCATCAACTAGCTCTAGTAGTCTTCTTTGACCAATCGCTGTCAAGCTAACTTGATAACGTAAATTTTGGGGTCTTTGGGGGTAATCTAAAGTAGCTTCTATTTTAGCTACTGGATTTTCCTGTCCACCCTTCCACAGAAACTCGCTAACCCCTCCACCTTGCCGAAATGGGGCGGGTAAGTCTGTTGGTGTTGCTTTTAAAATTCCAATTGCTTCAATTAAATTCGATTTCCCTGAAGTGTTAGCACCAATTAAAACATTAAGCGGTTCCAGCTCAATTTCTTCACCTTCACTTCCATAGGAAAGAAAATTCTGTAATCGCAAGGTATGGATAAATCTTTTACCTTCCATTGCATTTTCTATTTAGCTAATCATCTATATTTTATTAATGTCATATTTGCTAGTAACTCTGGAGAAAATTACCACAATATTTAATGATAACGTGATGTTAGAGGCAAAAGGCGATCGCTCAAGGTTTTTTTACTCTTTATAGGCAATAGGCAATAGTAGCTACTTAGTTTGGTAGTGGCGTGGCAAGCATTAAATGTTGCAATAAAATTTCTTGTGGGGCGGGCGAGACGGCATTGGTGTCAAGTTAACGTAAAACCCTTGTAATGACTTAGAGCTAAATTACTCAATTACTAACTAATCCACAGTCACCCCACCCCGGTTTTGTCTAAAGCCAAAACCTCCCCTCCCCGCAGGCGGGGAGGGGATTGAGGGGTGGGGTAA
>NZ_JACKZU010000185.1:0-15758 GCF_014222165.1 Nostoc sp. 2RC | reverse complement strand
TTCGATTGTTACTTCATTATTTAAAGTATAGAGAAATACCCGTTTTTGCATAATTCATCCCGCATTTATGCAACGCCAATTATCCAAACTTTTCAAGACAAAGGCTTTTCACCCAGTCCCCAGTAAAGAGTCCCTTGCTATAAATCTCACTATTCCACTGGTTCAAGGTGTCCTTTACCCTCTAAAGTTGACAGTTCAATATCTGCAATACATCGGACTTTCACGTAATTCAGCGTCAGATTACCAACTAAATGAACTTTTCCTGTTTGATGCTCAAAGTCAACTGAGTGGAAATTAGACGCTTGTTGGTCGAGTTTAACACCCAAATCAGTACCTCCATTAGTATTTGTAAATTTGATGTGAACATAACCTCGGTCGATACTTTCTTTGAGTGCTGTAGCTGTTTTTTCGGGTCGTAAACTTGCTTCAACAGGGTGTTCGCCTTCTGACAACCGTTGCACTAACTCGTTCATATATATGTCTCCTCTTGAAATCAGTGAACATTCAGAAGTCGGAAGTCGGAAATAATATCATGTCCGGTTAATCACTTATCATTAACAAACTAGTATGGTTTAAGTAAGAGGCTTCAAAGCCGCAAGTATGCCGAAAGCGGGGTCTAAATCCTCGTTATAAAACTGTACTTTTGACTTCCGACTTCTTTAAAATCTATCCGCGTCAGAGCGTCCCTCGAAGTTCTGAGCGCCGGCTTCCAGCGATGGACTTCTCTTTGTGTCAGTCTATACCATAAGTATTCAGGCGGACATGATATTACTTCAGACGAACGACTTAATTTTGATAACTATAAAAAATTACTTTTGTGTTGATGCTTCTACTTTCACCTGTTCGTATGCTGGAATCTCAAATTCCAGGGTTTTGTGGCAAAACTCCTGCCATTCGGGAGTTACATTCTCAAAAATGATATTTTCATCCTTGTAAATCCCATCTGTAACTACATAATTTTCTTGTAGGTAAAGAAAGTCATCATCAGTTAATTCTCTATTAATTGCGACTTCTTTACGCTCAACAGACTTGTTTTCTTTTCTGGTATTTTCAGCACACTCCGTCCATTGACTGAATTTACGCAAATTTTTTACAGAGTAAGCTTTACAATACTTTCCCACTGTTGCCATAGTAATACCTCAGTTCAGATTTTTTAGCCAGGGATGCTATCAATGTTTTAATATTTCAACAAAATTGGCAGAAATGGTCGGACATCAAGCTTTTTTTCTTTAACGCCCTCATCAAAGGTCAACTCTAGCAATGGAGATTCTCCTCGTTCGATAGTTACAGCGCTATTCGTACAAACTAGAGACATAGCATCAGTCAAATCTTTGTCGCTATCAATTGTGATTTTTACGCTTGTTAGCTTTCTGACACCCAAGGGATGAGAGATTAAGTGCTGGTGTGTAGTTGATGAGGGATCGAGCCAAGCTGTCAGAGCAATAGAATCAGGAACCATAAAGCAAAAAGGCTCTTGCTGATTCACAAAATTTTCTGCTGCAAAACTAATAGACTTGCGCGTAGGCGTAGCCCGCCGTAGGCATCGCATCGTCTCAGCCCAAGATAAACTTGAATCAGATACCACCTTGCTTTGCTCTGACTTCCTACGCAAACCGACACCAAAGGGTGATGCTCCAGTATGTTGTTTATGAAGGCGAGTTAGTGTCTGAATGCCTGTTTGTGCAGACTGCTGTTCTATTAAGTCTTTATCTTCTATCCAAATTAACTCCAAATACGTATTTTCAAAAAAAATTATTTTTGAGGCTGTTCCATGTTCGACATGTTGCACTTGCTGATTAGAACAGTGAAGACCAACTTTTTGAAGAACTGAAATACTATCAGCTTCTTTTGTCGTACAGACAAAAATGTGATCCACCTCTAGAAAAAAATTATCCACGGTTACCTGGGGTGAGGTTGTTTGCATAACAACTAATTCTCAGCTTGATTTTCTTGTTGGACTGAGATCTAAACTCTAGCTAGATAGAGAGATTTGCTTTGCTCAGGAACCTAATGTGTGGAAACTAACAGTAGAATTCAGAATTTAGCAGCAAAGCCAAAGACGTTTCCGTTGCTTTCCTCAGAACTCCGAAGTAAAACGGTCTTTATACTTGTCTTTGAGAGTGAAGTTATGTACTTCACTTTTCTTCAAAATTGCTGCAATTTTACCCTCTAAAATTTAGATTTTAGAGACTACTTTGGATAAACTCTATTTACTTGTACTTAAACAAGAAGAGTTTCTATTGGAAGTGTAACAAATTACCAATCCCAACAGTATTGCGTCACTAGTTAGGAATATTACTTAAGTTGAAGTATGCATCATTTTAGTATTGGAAGGTAGCTTTTATTTTTTCATTGTTAATCAGGAAGTTCATTAGATCGAAAAGCTTTGCAAACTAAAAAAATCAGGGTTTATGCCCTTGTTTTGGGGGACTAGCAATCATCTGTGGTTGCGGTAGTGCAAAACACTGGCAATTTGCGATCGCTATCGAGCCAATCCATAACAAGCTTAGGCTAAAAGGTAGATTTTAAGCTGCTTCTAGGGAATTGTATTTCCCATCTCAAATAAAGGACTTGTAAGACCTTTGGAAAACTTTTTGAGCTACTGAATTTACTTAATAACAAAGATTATCATTAAGTTAGTAATAGATCAAGCTACTCACTTTATATTCTTCTGGCTTTTGAAAGTTATGGCTGCGGGTTTACCCATTTGTTTTGAGGTTAGAGCAGTTGATAAATGGGGCTTGAAACCCACTCCAATGTTTAGGCTATTTCTTTCCCGACTCCCTATTCCCGCCCTAACGGGGCTTTGGTCAAATCCCATCCCCTTTCAAAGACACGCGATCTGATATTTATACATTTAGAGGTATTGACAAAAGTGCTTGTTTTTCTACTACAGATGAAAATTAACAGATAATCGACTATGATAGTTATATAGTAAGCAGTTTAGACAAATTGTGAGCAATTTCAAAAAACACAGTCAAGCAATCACTGGTTTCAACTATGAAATTTTGGATTCTGAAAAACGTCAAGTTATTCAGCAGCGAACTGGAGAAATTAAAGAGCGCTTACGGCGCTCAGCACAAGATATCTGGGAAATTGGTGAGAAGCTAGCCCAGGTGCGTTCTCAGCTCAAACACGGACAGTTTGAAACTTGGCTCAAAGCTGAGTTTGGCTGGAGCCGACGTACAGCTTACAATTTTATTAACGTTTATGAAACATTGGCTGAACGTGCAAATTTTGCACAAATAGATATTGCTACGTCTGCCCTTTATCTTTTGGCTGCACCATCAACTCCCCGAAATGTGCGTGAGGAATTTCTACAACGCGCTCATGAAGGCCAAACCATAACTTATAAGAATATTCGTCAAGTAATTGAGGAAGAGAAATCAAAAGCTATCTCTGCTCCTGTGTTATCTGAGCCACCACAATCACTTACTTCTATACCAGAGATTGTGACTATAATTCCGAAGCAGCAGCTGAAAACCGAAACACCAGTTATAGAAGTTACTGTAGCAAAAACTACTTCAGTCTCACCTATTGTTGTCAATCCTTATGAAATTGAGTCGGGTTGGTTTTTACTGGAAAAGCAACATCTTCTGTTTTGTGGTGATACAGCTTCACCACAATTCATCGACCGCATACCCTTTGCTACCCTTGCTATAGCTATTACCTCCGATGACTGGGATCACGATTGGTTAGTCGAACGAGCCAAGGCTGTGATTATCTTCCCAGAATCAGATTTAAAAGAGCAGTTGATCGAACAATTAATCAAGATGTTTTCGGGATCGGGGGACATAGTAATTTTTCCCTGGCTACCAAGTGCGGATATGGTCGCAATAGCTCATCAGCTAAATCGGCGATTGTTTGCAGGAGATCCCAGCGTTGAGCGTTGTCGTCAGGCGATCGCACACTCTCGACTCAAATCTCAGCCATTGGACTTCCCTTAGATCTTAGATCGGGTCATTGAAAGCGTTCGGCTTCTTCCACCCATCGACACCTATCAAAAGTAATAAATTATTTTCTGATATTTTTTTAGATAGTCTAAAATCACACATCTTTCAAGTTTTGATAATTATTAGCTATTAATACGGGGTTGCTAAACGCCACACTTCACTGTAATGTAAGAAAGTCTAAATGAAAATAAATAGCAATATTAAAGCTTGGATGGCTGACTTAGTAATTTCGCCCTCTGTTCGCTAGAGCAACATCGAGGTCTGTTGTTTGAGTTTTCCCAATTGAATTAAATAATTCTGTAAAAACACCAGCTTCAGCAAGAAAGAGGTATATCTGTTAAAGGTTTACCGTATTGAAGTAGACCTTTACATATCCACAACAACTGACTCAAAAGCCTGTGCAGCTAGGAGTGAATGTAAGACTAATTTTGCCACTATTGTTTGCCTGGATCTGATTACCGGAGGCATAATAATGACTGAGATTATCAATAACTTCCAAGAAATTCCACCTGAGTGTGCGACTATCGTTGATATTCTGCGCGATCGCAGTTTCAAGATGCCGCACAGACAAGCTTTTACTTTCCTTGAAGATGGAGAGACTCAGGAATTAACGCTGACTTACTATGAATTAGATCGGCGCAGTCGAGCTGTAGCAGCACAACTGCAAGCTTTTGGTTTGAGTGGGGAGCGTGCCATATTACTGTATCCTCCTGGACTGGATTACCTAATAGCATTTTTTGGTTGTCTATATGCTGGAGTCGTGGCAGTTCCAGCTTATCCGCCTCGCAATCAACGTAAAACGCCCAGAATACAAGCTATTACCATAGATGCACAGGCCAGTGTTGCTCTCACCACAACAGCAATGCTCCCCGCATTACAATCAATATTCACACCAGATACAAAACAGGGGAATTTTCGCTGGCTGACAACAGACAATGTAGCACAGGGTCTAGAAGATTCTTGGCAGCAACCTGCAATTAATGGAGATACCCTGGCCTTTCTGCAATACACTTCTGGTTCAACAGGCACACCAAAGGGAGTGATGCTCAGTCATGGTAACCTCCTGCACAACGCTGCCGTCACTTACCAACTCATGGAGCATTCATCCAGCAGCAAGTTTGTCTCTTGGCTACCTGTTTACCATGACATGGGATTGATTGGTGGCATTTTGCAACCTTTGTATGGTGCATTTCCTTGCATATTAATGTCACCAGCATCTTTTCTGCAAAGACCTTATCGCTGGTTACAGGCGATTTCCCGTTACAAAGGCACCACAAGTGGCGGCCCTAATTTTGCTTACGAACAATGTGTTCAAAGGATTACTCAACAACAAAAAGAAACTCTTGACTTAAGTAGTTGGAGTGTCGCGTTTAACGGCGCTGAACCAGTCCGGCAAGATACCCTTGAGCAATTTGCAACCGCCTTTGCAGAATGTGGCTTTCGTGCAGAAGCATTTTATCCCTGCTATGGTATGGCGGAAGCAACATTGATAGTTTCTGGCGGGAGCAAAAAAGCCTTAGCTCAAGTCAGAACTGTAAATAAATCTGCACTTTCACAAAACCAGATAGTCGAAGCAACTATCGAGAATCAAGATATTCAAAATTTTGTCAGTTGCGGCAAAGCAATTCCGAATCAGCAGATTGTAATTGTCAATCCTGAAACATTAACTCGTTGTTCATCAAATGAAGTTGGGGAAATTTGGGTATCTGGCCCTAGTGTTGGTCAAGGTTATTGGAATCGAACAGAAGAAACAAAAGAAACATTCCACGCCTATCTCAAAGACACGAAAGAGGGGGCATTTTTACGCACTGGTGACTTAGGCTTTTTGCACAATGACGAGGTTTTCATTACAGGTAGAGCAAAAGATTTAATTATTATTCGCGGTCGCAATCTTTACCCACAAGATATAGAATTAACAGCAGAACGCAGTCATTCATCGTTACGTTTTGGTGCTAATGCAGCATTTACAGTAGAAGTTAATAATGAAGAAAGGCTTTTTATTGTACAAGAATTAGAGTTTCGCACCAAGCCAAATTTAGCAGAAGTAACTAGTGCCATACGCCAAGCTATTACTGAAGAACATGAAGTACAAGTTTATGGTGTAATTTTAATTAAACCAGGTAGTATTCCCAAAACTTCTAGCGGTAAAATTCAAAGGCGTACAACTCGCGCTCAGTTTCAAAATGGCGAATTGCATATAGTTGAAAGTGACGTTCTCAAAATTAATGATATTGCTGGAAATGAAATTAAAATACAACGTTTTGAACTGTTGGAAGTTTCCCCAAAAGAATGTCAAATAGTTTTAGAATCATATCTGATGAAACTCTTAGCAGGAGTACTTTCAATTGCCGCAGATGATATTAATCTCCAAGAACCATTAAGTACGCTGGGACTTGATTCTTTAAAAGTATTTGAGTTAAAAAATCGGATTGAAGTTGATTTAGAAATAGAAGTATTTGTAGCAGATTTTTTTGAAGGAATGAGTGGGCGATCGCTTGTCACTAAGCTACTCGCTCAAATGACAACAGATGCACTACCATCATTATCCTTTATTCAACAAGATAAAAACACATCACATTATCCTCTATCTTTTTCTCAGCAGGGATTATGGTTTATCAATCAGCTAACTCCCGATACTCCTACATATAATATTCCTATAGTTATTAACTTCAAGGGTTGCATTAACTTCACAGCTTTACAAGATAGTCTGAACGAAATTATTAGACGACACGAACTATTACGCACAAGCTTTACATTGATTAATGGACAACCAGTGCAAGTTATAAATCAAGCTGTACCTGTAACTTTGGCGGTTGAAGATTTGCGTTCTTTATCAGAAAATGAGCGTATCCAAGAAGCAAAACGTTTGGCTACAGAGTTTGCACAACAGCCATTTGACTTATCTGCTCAATCGCTTTTGCGTAGTAAAATTTTACAATTAAATGATAGGAATTATCAGTTGTTGGTGACTCTACATCATATAATTGCAGATGGTTGGTCTATGGGTATTCTGATTAAAGAATTAACTGCACTATATGAAGCATTCTCAACAGACAAAGTTTCACCACTGAGTGAATTACCAATTCAGTATCGAGATTTTGTTAATTGGCAACGAAAATGGCTTGATGGCGAACGAATTCAATCATTATTGAGCTATTGGAAACAAAAATTGCAGGGTGAGCTACCTGTACTGAATTTACCAACAGACCGTCCACGTCCTCCAATTCAAACCTTCAACGGCGCTCAAGAGAAATTAGTTCTTTCTCCAACTCTGACAAAAGAATTAAAGAATTTGAGTCGTCAGCAGGGAGTAACTTTATTTATGACCTTGCTGACAGCATTCAAAATTTTACTGTATCGTTATACTGGTCAGACACATATTGTAGTCGGTTCGCCAATCGCCAATCGTAATAAAGCAGAAATTAATTCATTAATCGGATTCTTTGTCAATGTTTTAGTGTTGCGTACAGAGTTATCTGGCGACCTGAGTTTTCAGGAGTTCTTAAGACGGGTGAAGTCAACAGCTTTAGAAGCTTATAGCTATCAAGACTTACCTTTTGAAAAGTTAGTAGAAGAACTACAGCCAAATAGAGACTTGAGTTACAATCCATTATTTCAAGTAATGTTTGTTCTCCAGAATGTGCCAATATCAAATCCTACACTATCAGGTGTCTCTGTTTATTATGAAGAAGGTTACAACGGGACATCTAAGTTTGATTTGACATTGTTTGTGCAGGATTTTGAACAAGGTTTGGTTGCAACTTGCGAGTACAACACAGATTTATTCAATGCAGATACCATTACTCGAATGTTGGGACATTTCCAAACTCTACTAGAAAGTATAATTAGCGATACCCAACAGTGCATTTCAAATTTGCAATTACTAACACCATCTGAAGTACAGCAGTTATTAGTTGAGTGGAATGATACTCAAACCGATTATCCTCAATATAAGTGTATTCATCAGTTATTTGAAGAACAAGTAGAGAAAACACCAGATGCAGTTGCAGTAGTCTTTGAAAACCAACAATTAAGCTATCAGGAATTAAACAACCAAGCAAATCAGCTAGCGCACTACTTACAAAAGTTGGGTGTTAAACCAGAGGTATTGGTGGGGGTTTGTGTAGAGCGATCGCCTTTAATGGTAGTTGCAGTGTTAGGTATTTTAAAAGCTGGTGGAGCATACTTGCCCTTAGATCCTACACATCCCAAAGAGCGTTTAGCCTTCATCTTAGAAGATACCCAAAGTCCAATACTGCTAACTCAGCAGAGCTTGATAAACAAATTGCCAACTGATGACATCAAGGTAATTTGTTTAGACTCCGATTGGGAAGGAATTGCTCAAGAGTTTTCTGAAAACCTCCTTTGTAAAACAGATGCCACCAACTTAGCTTATGTTATTTACACTTCCGGTTCCACTGGTAAACCCAAAGGAACATTAATACCTCATCAGGGATTAGTCAACTACTTAAGTTGGGCTACTCAAGCATATACAGTTGAGCAAGGCAAAGGAACTACTGTTCACTCTTCTCTGGCTTTTGACTTAACTATCACAAGTTTGTTCTCACCATTACTCGTTGGGCGTCAGGTAGAACTTATTCCCGAAAACCAAAGCATCGAATCTTTGGGAAATGCACTTCGTCAAGAGTCCAACTTGAGTCTAGTTAAAATTACACCAGCCGAACTTTTATTACTTTCTAAGCAATTGTCATCAAAAGAAGTAGCAGGTATAACTAGAGCTTTCATCATTGGAGGAGAAAACCTCTTGACAGAAAGTATTAGCTTTTGGAAAGTGTTTGCACCTGAAACATTATTAGTGAATGAATATGGCCCAACGGAAACTGTAGTAGGCTGTTGTGTTTATCGAGTACCCCAGGATGATATTGAGTCAAATTCTGTTCCTATTGGTCAGCCAATAGCTAATAGTCAGCTATACGTGTTAGACCAACACCATCAGCCAGTACCGATAGAAGTTCCAGGCGAACTATATATTGGCGGTGCTGGTTTAGCACGGGGTTATTTGAATCAACCAGAACTTACAGCTGTTAAATTCATTCCTAATCCCTTCAATAATGAAGCAGGAACGCGATTATACAAAACAGGGGATTTGGCTCGTTATCGTTGGGATGGAAATTTAGAGTTTTTAGGACGGATTGACCATCAAGTAAAAGTGCGTGGTTACCGTATTGAACTCGGAGAAATTGAAGGTTTATTGGGGCAACATCCAGAAGTTCAAGAAGCAGTGGTGTTAATGCGGGAGGATGTACCAGATAATCAGCGTTTAGTAGCTTATTTTGTTACCAATACCGAAACAACACTTACTACTAGTGACCTGCGGAACTTTCTTAAAGAACAACTACCAGAATATATGTTGCCGTCAGTGTTTGTACAGCTAAAGACGCTGCCCTTAACAACGAATGGCAAGATAGATCGTCGAGCATTACCTGTACCAGATGGCGATCGCCCTGAGTTAGCAGAGGTTTATGTGGCTCCTCGTTCTGAGATGGAAAGGGAGATCGCCAGAGTTTGGCAAGAGTTACTAAATCTAGAAAAAGTGGGCGTCAATGATAACTTTTTTGACCTTGGCGGTCATTCACTATTGATGGTTCAGGTTAATAGCAAGCTACAAAAATTTATGAATCTTAACATATCGATTGTAGAAATGTTTCAAAATCCAACTATCAATTCCCTAGCCCAGTATTTAAGTCAAGAACAACAATTGTCTTTTAGAGGAACACGCGATCGCGCCAATAACCAAATTGAGGCTATCAATCGCCAAAAGCAATTATTGAGGAAACAAGGTAGAAAAAACAATGGTTAGCACTACATATAATGATGTTCTAGAAGGAATAGCGATAATTGGTATGTCAGGGCGTTTTTCTGGTGCTAAAAATCTTGAAGAATTTTGGCATAATTTACGAGATGGTGTAGAGTCAATTTCTATCTTTACAGATGAAGAGATAATATCTGATGGGATTGAGCCTAATATATTAAGCGATCGCAATTATGTAAAAGCCAGTGCCATATTAAAAGATATCGATTTATTTGACGCGGGATTTTTTAGTTTTAATCCCAAAGAAGCAGAAATTACTGACCCCCAACATCGGATTTTTTTAGAGTGTGCTTTGGAAGCATTGGAAAATGCTGGCTATGATTCAATTAGATGTGACAGTCGTATTGGAGTTTATGCTGGGGCAAGCCTAAATAACTATTATTCATTAGATTTAAACCGCGATCGCCTGGGTTCAGCCCAATGTTATCAAACAGTAATTGGTAACGATAAAGATTTCCTCACAACTCGTGTTTCTTATAAATTAAATCTCACAGGCCCCAGTATTACAGTCCAAACAGCTTGCTCTACCTCATTAGTTGCAACCACACTTGCTTGTCAAAGTTTGTTGAATTATCAATGCGACATGGCTTTGGCTGGTGGGGTTTCTATCCACGTACCTCAAAAAGCTGGTTATTTGTACGAACCGGGAGGAACACTTTCTCCTGATGGTCATTGTCGTGCTTTTGATGCTAAAGCGCAGGGAACAACTATCGGTAATGGTGTAGGAATTGTTGTCCTGAAGCGATTGAGCGATGCTCTAACAGATGGTGACTGCATCCATGCCGTAATTAAAGGTTCAGCTATCAATAATGATGGTTCTGGTAAAGTAGGCTATACAGCACCCAGCGTCAATGGTCAAGCACAAGTGATTGCTGAAGCGATGATGCTTGCAGGAGTTGAGCCTGAGACAATCAGCTACATTGAAGCTCATGGTACTGGTACAGCCTTAGGCGATCCCATTGAAATAGTTGCACTTTCTCAAGTGTTTCGTAGCAGCACCACCAAAAAAGGGTTCTGTGGTATTGGTTCCGTGAAAACAAACATTGGTCATCTAGATGCAGCTGCTGGAATTGCCGGACTGATTAAAACAGTTTTAGCGCTCAAACACAAACAAATACCGCCCAGCTTGAATTTTGAGCAACCGAATCCCCAAATTGATTTTGCCAACAGTCCTTTTTATGTGAATAAAACCCTCAAAGAATGGAAAGCAGGAAATACTCCTCGTCGTGCTGGTGTGAGTTCCTTGGGTATTGGTGGGACTAATGCTCATATCATTCTAGAAGAAGCACCAATACAAGGCAAAAGGCAAAAGGCAAAAGGCAAAAGTCAATATCTTTTGTGTATATCAGCTAAAACTAGTTCTGCTTTAGAGACAGCAACAGAAAATTTGGCTAATCACCTGCGGCTACATCCCGATGTGGACTTAGCGGATGTTGCTTATACACTGCAAGTAGGGCGTGGTGAATTTAATCATCGTCGCGTGGTAGTGTGTGCAGATATTGAGGATGCAGCCAGCGCCTTGGAATTACGAGATCCGCAAATAATTTTCACTCGTTCAGTTGAAAATGCCGTTTGCGAAAAGACTCCGCAGGAGTATCGCCCCATCGCTTTCATGTTCCCCGGACAAGGCGCTCAGTATGTGGACATGGGTAAAGAACTTTACCAAACTGAGCCGATTTTTCAGCAACAGGTTGATTTGTGTTGTGAATTGCTGCAACCTCATCTAGGGTTGGATTTGCGTTCAGTTATTTATCCCAACGAATCCGAATCAAAAGCCGCAGCCGAAAAATTGCAACAAACAGCCATCACTCAACCTGCATTGTTTGTCATAGAATACGCTCTAGCTCAATTGTGGATGTCGTGGGGGATTTCTTCCGAAGCAATGATTGGGCATAGCATTGGGGAATATGTCGCCGCAACTTTAGCTGGTGTGATGTCACTTGAAGATGCTTTATTTTTGGTGGCTACTCGTGGGCGATTGATGCAACAACTTCCAAGCGGTGCTATGCTCTCCGTACCGTTACCAGAAGCAGAAGCTAGAGGATTACTGAATGAAAATTTATCCTTAGCTGCTAGTAATGCACCAGCTTTGTGTGTGATATCGGGAACTGATGATGCTATAGATGAATTACAAAAGCAGCTTCCGGGAATAGAATGTCAGCGTTTGCATACCTCCCACGCTTTTCATTCGCCAATGATGGAATCCATATTGCAGCCATTCATTAAAGAAGTCAGTAAAGTTAAACTACATCCTCCGAAAATTCCTTTTATTTCTAACGTCACGGGAACCTGGATTACCGCAGAACAAACTACAGATCCAAATTATTGGGCGAAACATTTACGCTGTTGTGTTCGCTTTTCGGCAGGAATTTCTGCATTGTTACAAGAGCCAAATCGCATCTTCCTAGAAGTTGGCCCTGGACAAACTTTATCTACCTTCGCCAAAAAGCATTCAGAACGAGTGGGATTGTCTTCACTGCGACATCCTAAAGAAAAACACTCAGATGTAACTTTCTTATTGAACGCATTAGGTAAACTCTGGCTATGTGGGGTAAATGTGGATTGGACGGGATTTTATGCCCATCAGCGCCATTATCGTGTTCCTTTACCAACATATCCCTTTGAGCGTCAACGTTACTGGATTGAAAACTATAAACAACGACAGCAGAATGCTATTAAACCTGTGTCACTTGGTAAAAAGCCAGATATTGCTGACTGGTTCTATTTACCTTTATGGAAGCAATCTATACCTCCAGCGCCACTTGAACAGAAGGAATTAGTAGTTAAAAAATCTTGTATTTTAGTGTTGACTAATGAGTTGAACTTAAGTTGTCAGTTAGTTCAAAAACTGCAACTACACAATCAAAACGTAATTAGTGTGGAGATTGGGTCTAAGTTTAGCAAGGTGAACAATAATAAATACACGATAGATCCTCAACAATGTAGTGACTATAATACTTTATTTAGAGAATTGTCTGCACGAAAAAAACTTCCAACCAAAATTATTCATTTATGGAATATAACATCACAAAATCACATAATATCAGAATTAGAACAGCTTGAAAAATTTCAAGAAAAAGGATTTTACAGTCTACTGTTTATAGCGCAAGCATTAAGTAAGTTAGATGTTTTAAATGAATTTCAAATTACGGTAATCTCTAATAATATGCAGTCAGTAACTGGAGAAGAAACCCTCTATCCAGAAAAAGCAACTTTACTCGGCCCAGTGAAGGTCATTCCACAAGAATATTCAAATATTCGCTGTCGGAGTATTGATATTATTATTCCCTTAGAAGGAAGTTTACAAGAGAATAAACTGACAAATTATCTATTACGGGAACTTACAGCCCCGACCTTTGAATCGGTGATTGCTTACCGTGGTGGTAATCGTTGGGTGCAAACTTTTGAGGCGATTCAATTAAATGAAACAAAGGTAGAGATACCAAGATTAAAAGAAAAAGGATTTTATCTAATAACTGGTGGACTTGGAGGAATTGGACTTGTTTTAGCGGAGCATCTGGCGAAGACAGTACGAGCTAAACTTCTTTTGATAGGACGTTCAACAATTCCGCCGAAACACGAGTGGCAGCAATGGCTAAATACTCATGATGAGCAAAATAACATTAGTAGAAAGATTCAGAAGATACAAGAACTGGAAGCGCTAGGTGCTGAAGTATTGGTAGTCAGTGCTAATGTAGCCAATCTCAAACAAATGGAAGAAGCGATCGCACAAGCTGAATCGCTTTTTGGTAAGCTCAATGGTGTCATCCACGCCGCCGGTATTACTGAAGAAAAGTCATTTTCGTTTATTGAGCAAACAAGTCAGATTGATTGCAAACAGCAATTTCAACCCAAAGTATACGGAATATTTGTATTAGAAAAAATATTAAAAAATCAATGTCTTGATTTTTGTATATTGCTATCTTCCTTATCCTCAGTATTAGGAGGATTAGGATTTATTACTTACTCTGCTGTTAATATTTTTATGGATGCTTTTGTTCATCAACACAACCAAAATAATGCAAAGGCGTGGACAAGTGTAAACTGGGATGCTTGGCAAACTGTAAAAGAAAACAAACAAAGTGAATCATACTTTGCCACTGGTTTAGCAGATTTGGCAATCAAACTGAATGAGGGTACAGAAGCTTTTCAAAGAATTTTGAATTGGAGTAAAAGTAATCAGATTGTTGTATCCACTGGAGAATTACAAACTAGAATTAATCAATGGATTAATTTGGAATCGTTTCAGACAAAAACAGTTAGCCAAAAAGCTAATTCATTATTACTCCATCCCAGACCTAATTTACAAAATCCCTATGTTGCTCCCAAAAATGAAATCGAGCAAAGGATTGCTGTTATTTGGCAAGAACTCATTGGGACAGAAAAAGTAGGTATTTACGACAACTTCTTTGAGTTGGGGGGTGATTCCCTCCTAATGGTGCAGGTGCGGAGCAGACTGCAAGCAGCCTTTAATTGCAACGTTTCCACATCGGAATTATTTGAATATCCCACTATCAATGCTTTGGCAGGACATCTTAGCCAAACACAAAATGAACAACCAGTCTTTGGGCAAGCGCAAGAGCGTGCCAAGAGGCAAGAAGCGGCGATCGCTGAAGAAATGCAGCTGATGAAGCAAAGAAGGAAAGTATGATGAATAATGAGTTGAAAGGCATAGCGATCGTTGGGACGGCAGGCCGGTTTCCTGGAGCGATAAACGTCGCTCAGTTTTGGCAGAATTTGTGTGATGGTGTAGAGTCTATTTCACTCTTCAGCGATGAAGATTTAATAGCGCAAGGCGTAGATGCAACTTCTTTACAAGACCCTAACTATGTGAAAGCAGGGTTTGTGCTAGAAGACATCGAGATGTTTGACGCTTCATTCTTTGGCTACTCTCCCAGAGAAGCCGAAATTATTGACCCTCAACAGCGAATTTTTTTAGAGTGTGCATGGGAAGCTTTAGAAAATGCTGGTTATGACCCAAAAGCAGACAACAACCTAACCGGTGTATATGCTGGTGCTAACCTCAGTACTTATTTACTCAACAATCTTGCTTCACATCCTGAACTGCTGAAATCGCTAAGAATGCAAATTGCTCTTGGCAACGATAAGGATACTTTATCTACACGAATTTCCTATAAGTTGAATCTCAAAGGGCCAAGCCTCAGCGTTGGTACAACTTGTTCTACTTCCCTTGTAGCTGTTCATCTGGCGTGTCGAGGACTGCTAAGTTATCAGTGCGATATGGCGCTGGCTGGAGGTATTGCCATCCAAACTCCCCAAATAGAAGGTTATTTCTATCAACCTGGAGGAATCGCTTCTGCTGATGGTCACACTCGTGTCTTTGATGCTAAAGCTACTGGCGGCCCTTTTGGCAGAGGCGCGGGTGTTGTTGTTCTTAAAAGATTAGAAGATGCTGTAGCGGATGGCGACTATATTTATGGAGTGATTAAGGGTTCAGCTATTAATAATGATGGTGCGGTCAAAGTTAGTTACACAGCACCGAGTGTTGCAGGTCAAGTAGAAGTCATTGCCCAAGCTCAAGCGATCGCAGGATTTGAACCTGATACAATTACCTACATTGAAACTCATGGCACTGGCACAGCCTTGGGCGATCCGATTGAAATTCGAGCGCTAGAAAAAGTATTTCGTGCCCAGACCAGTAAGAAGGGTTTTTGTGCGATCGGTTCGGTCAAACCTAATGTCAGCCATTTGAATACAGCTGCTGGGGTAACGGGTTTAATTAAAACTGTTTTAGCTCTAAAGCATCAACAAATACCACCCAGTTTGTACTTTGAAGAACCCAATCCCGAAATAGACTTTGCCAACAGTCCTTTTTACGTTAATACCCAACTATCTGCATGGCAAACCAACGGGACACCACGCCGCGCTGGGGTCAGTTCTTTTGGTCTTGGGGGGACTAATGCTCATGTTGTCCTGGAAGAAGCACCTGGAGGGGGGCAGAGGGGCAGGGG
>NZ_JACKZU010000184.1:0-15852 GCF_014222165.1 Nostoc sp. 2RC | reverse complement strand
AACCCTCCCCTTGGCAAGGGGAGGGTGCCGTCAGGCGGGTGGGGTATCTGTCGCAAACATTTTTTGAATCGGTATTAGATTAACTGTACGGGCTTACGCGAAAAAAGACGCAAAAAAGTGCCTTTCTTATTTGATAGGCGTGAATGCGTCAATTATTTTGCAATCAAATATTTTAGTTGAAGTAAATTATCTACGCGGGCTGACACTGCCAGTTGTTTTTCTATATCTTCTTTACCAAGGAAATAAAATTTACCTATTCCCACAGCTTTAGCAGCTTGCATATCAGATATTTTATCGCCAATCAAGATTGAGTTTTGCAGGTCTATGGAATATTTCTCACAAGCTTGCTCAATCATTCCTGGGGATGGTTTACGACATCGGCAGTTTTGACGGTAGTTAGATATGGTAGCTTCGGGATGATGCGGACAATAAAAGACATCAAGCAATGGGACACCTTGACTTTGAAATTGCTCGCACATCCATGCAGTTAGATCTAAAAAATCTTGTTCGGAATAATAACCACGAGCAATACCAGACTGATTGGTAATTACAATCAGCTCGTAATTCAAATCACGCAGTAAACGACACACTGTAAATACGCCATCCATAAACTCGAATTGCTCGCGCATAACAACATAACCGTAATCAATATTGATAACCCCATCTCGGTCAAGAAAAGCTACCTTGATCATTTTGCTAACTTTACTACTGTTAGAAGCTAGATTAACGTTGAAGTTAAGCTTTAGTTAAGTAAATATTCTAGTGGATAATGTAACTGAAATATTGTAATTGTAAGTATTTCAAGGTAAATGCAGACATAAATATTTTTAAATTCAATCTGAATCATTGAGCGTATTTTATACCATAAGGGGTTGTAAGCGATCGCTTCTATCAGTTAATTAACAACTAAGTTATTTGAGATAGCAGGCAAAATAATTGCACTGAAATTTTTCTATCCCGTACCTGATAAGCATTGTAGAACATGTGTTTCTTGCTAAAGCCGTCTTAACTGTCTTAACTGTCTTAACTGTCTACTTATTTATTTTAAGTGTCTTTGACTTTAAGTATTTTTTGTGTTATGGCTTCCTACTTAATTCTACTTAAGTAAAAAATATTGATTTTGAAAAAAGAAAAATAAATTGTGTTAGCTTGGTTTATAACATCAGATATGATGTCACCAAGTTGTTATAAACAGTCCACCCTCCTGACATAACGCAAGTATGTCGGGGCATATCAGTTGTTTTGTGAGATTTTAACCACCTACTAAAGCTGGGATACTAGAGCTTTTGTAGTCCAAAAAAATCACAGAACATCTGAATGTTTGTCATGAAAGCAGAAACCGACACACACAAATGAGCAATTTGCAATGACAATTCAAATGTTCAGTTGGAATAAAAAACAGCTAGTTAGCAAAGCTTTCTTTCAGAAAGTTCTTTGTCTTGGCTTTAGCTTGGTGTTTTTCCTAACATCTTTAGGAGTTCCCACAGCTCAAGCACTAGTTATTGCTAAACCAAGCGCTGCTGATAATGCAGACTTAATAATCGAAACTGGTATCCCCTATGGAGATAGGTGGATAAAGCATCTCAAAGAAGACCTTTTACCTTTCTGGGAATTGGAAACAGCCCGCCCCGAAAATGGGAACTTTCCTACCTATAGATGTAATGATGGTTCTTTGTTTGACCCTAATAAACCTTGTCCAGAGTTGGTAAACCCAGTTCCAGGCATCGTTAACTTAGATAGAGAGTATGTCAGATCCAAGTCCAGACAAGTATTTGCCTATGGTGTTGCTTATAACCTGACTGGAGAGGCAAAATATCTTCAATGGGCTAAAAATGGCGTAGATTTCTTACGTCAGTATGCTTTGGTTAATAAACCAGGTGTCGATCCCAATGTGGGTAAAGGAACCGGTGGAGCTTACACCTTCTTTGATGCAAACGATCAGAGCTTTGTAGGTAAACCAGAACAAGAATACCGCATCAGTCAAGATATGACATATGCTCTTTCTGGTTTAACATTTTTCTACTATCTGACTAGAGATCCCGAAATATTAAAAGACATAGTAAACGTCAAAAACTACATTTTTGACTACTACTACGACAAAGAATGGGATCTCATCTCTTGGATCAAAGCTGATTTTGAGAGCAATACCAGCGACCAAAGAGAATTAGTAGCTCAATTGGATCAAGTCTATGCCTACATGATCTTGATCACACCAATTTTGCCTGATGAATTTAACGGGGTACAACTTAAGAAACAGTGGGAAGATGATTTGGTGCATCTTGCCACAATCATGAGCGAACAATTCTATACTCCTGACAAAAATATATTCTGGGGAGCTATCACCAATACCGAGAAGAGAAAATTAGGAACAGACCATACTGATTTCGGTCACTCCATCAAAACTTTGTGGCTGATTTATTCCATCGGAAAACTCACCGGTCACTACGAGTTTGTCTTATTTGCTCAAGAGGCCGCTCCCAAAATCTTAGAAACAGCTTATCTAGATGATGGTACGTGGGGACGTAGAGAAAATCCAGACGGTACCATAGACCCAGACAAAGAATGGTGGATTCTAGCTGAATTGGATCAAGTGGCTGCTACTTTTAGCTTGAGAGATCCATCTTACGCGGAATATCTACCTACAACTTATGCCTACTGGTTTAAGTACATGGTAGATCACGAACACAAAGAAATTTGGCATTGGGTAAATGCTGCTGACAACAAACCAGACATCCAATTTCCCAAACAACACTCCTGGAAAAATGCTTTCCACACTTTTGAACACGCAATTGTAGGTTATTTGACTGGACAAGAAATTCACGACGAGCCAAGTAAACTATATTTTGCTTTCAAAGAAGGAATTCCTTTGCCTGAAATCACAAAAATCCGTCCCTACATTTATGCAGCCAAAGTAAGTCCCATTAGCTTCTATTCAAAAATTCTTGAAGAAGAAGTAATTCCAGGTTACAGGAAAAAGACAGTATTCTTTACCGACATCCGGTAAGACCTAAACCCAATTCAAGGATAAGGTGAGTGAAAATTAACTTATTAGTTGGCAGAATAACTGATTCGATATTGGATTGGGTATAGCATTCTGGATCTGATTTTAGCGAATCCGTCTGTCGCAACTATTTTTCAAATTGCTATGAAATTCGGACAGTATAGCCAGTGGTGGCTAGTAAGTTAATTTTCCTCAAAATCGAATTTATTAACTATTTTGAATGAGGATATCATCATGGCCAGACCACCAAGAATTTTAGCCTTTCTTGACTCCCATTACGATGGAACTGAAACTGCTGCTTTAGATAACTTTTTTCCTGTTAGGGGTTTTGAAGTAGAATATGTCGGCAATCTCAGGGGTGGCGATCAAGCAGTTTTTTTCAACAACAATAACCCTAGCGAAACAATTACAGTTACCAAAGATATCCACGATGTTGATTTAACTCAATACACTGGCTTAGTTGCCATTGGCGGATATGCGATGGATATGACCCGCTACGAACCAATAGTAGAAGAAGGCCCAGACGGCAGACCAAAAGAAATACCAGAATCAAGTAAATTTGCAATCGAGGCATTGAAAGATCCTGAAATTACTGTTGGAACTATTTGTCATTCTTTGTGGATATTTACATCAGATCCCGACATACTGAGGGGGCGGAAAGTTACCTGCGGTCATAACATTATTTATGATGTTCTCAATGCTGGAGCGACACTAGCCTACGACCCGGTTAATAGACAATTAGCTGCTAGCCATGTTGATGGAAATCTGGTTTCTGGTAGACATCCTTTTGCGGTTAGCACCTTTGTTGAAACATACTATGAGGTTTTAAAAGCCAAACAATAGGGGTGATTCCATAACCTTTATTTTTGTTGCTGTTACAGGATGTGAGAATAGCAAATTTTATATTACCAGCTTTCTCTATCCTGCTTTTTTATCAAAGTCATGTTTTGCAATTTAAGTATCAAACATTCTCGTGTAAAGGAATTAGGAACATGCCTGACGAATTTGAACAACTACGACAATTAAGGCTGCAAAAACCAGTCAATTACTACACATTTTGGGGCTTAGAGGCAGACTTTTCAAAACCTGGATTAGTTTCTCCACAAAAACAGGAAGAATTGCTTCAAAAAGGTGAATATTTCGTTAGTTTAAAAGAAGACGAAGTTCCCGAAGTAAATGCTAATTATACCTGGGCGCAAATCGAACAAGAAAACAAAGATTGGTGGCCAACCCATTGTGCAGCTTTGAGAACAGGAGGAGAAAGAGGAAACAATATCTTAAGTGGTGAATATCATAAAAACTTGGTTTATTTATGCCAAGATGGCCCCTTTGTTGGTACGGAAGATCAAAAAGAGCGAGAGACACATTGGTGGGCATTGCTTTCACAGCCTGGAGTCACAATGTGCTGGCCAATTGTTTTCTTTTGGCGTGAATTTGTTCACTTTGAATGGAAGTGTGTGGACGATGCGACAAATGAAACTGCTTCTAAAGGATTAGTTGTCTGGATACGCCGGGGACATCGGGGTGGTTGCTACTATAAGAGCGAACAACTAACTTTCTACCGCGATGTTTATGCCCCAGAAAACTTATTACCACCCGGATGATAAAGATTGTTTCTAGGGTTTGATAAGTGAACTTGGCTCTTTAAAGGGGAAAGGGGAAAGGGAAAAGGGGAAAGGTTTTAAATCCCTTACCCTTTCCCCAGCGCTCACCCAGCATTTTTGGATTGGCAAACGACTAGTACTCTATGTCATTAATTTTGATGAGTTTGTAGTAAGCACTTCAGTGCTTAAAAATCAAGGACTAAAGTCCTAACTACAAACTTATTTATCTCTCAGAACTAATGGGATAGACCACTAGTTTGAGGACTGAAGTCCTCTCTGCGAGACGCTACGCGAACACTACAAGCAAACATTTTTATTCACTTTGATTAACCGGACATTAGACTTCTTACATAAGTCGGGAAAAGGGGAAGGGTAAAGGGGGAAAGGTTTGGTATTTTCCCTTTCCCCGGTTGGTGAGCTTGTCGAACTATTAATCTTTTCCCTTTGACCACAAGAGTCCAAAAAGCACTTTTGCAAGAGGTATATTATATGATGTCAGGGTGTAGCCTTTGTTCAGGATTTAGGACAACGCAGAATTAATTATTGGAAATATCTACTTACTTATAAATCTTCATGAAACACCAAATATCCAGCAAATATTTTATAAATTTGGTTCGTGTAGGACTCATTGCTGTAACGACTGGCATAACATCAGAAGTAGCTCCTGCTAAAGCTGATGTTATCTATCATGCTTTCGATGAATGTTTTGCCGATGTCAAAACTAAACTGCCTAAAATTCAAAAAGCAGGATATACCCATATTCAAATTTCACCTGCAAATAAAACAGCCCCACGCGGTGACAATGCTTGTACTTCAGACAAAGAGTGGTACATGCAGTATCAACCATTGGATTATGTGCTAGAGGGACATTTAGGAACCCAAAAAGACTTAAAGGATTTGATTGGTGCGGCTCACAAAAGCGGTATGAAAGTCATTGCCGATGTAGTTTTAAATCACATGGCTAAGTACAAGTTTTATGAAACTGTAGCACCTTTCCCGCAAGCTTATCCTATCTACCAGAAACTTGAATACTTTCATGAGGCCAAGTGCATCGATAACTATAACGATCCCGTACAAGTTGAAAATCGTTGGTTATGCGATCAAAATAGCATCAAAGAGGGATTACCCGACCTGAGGACAGATTTGCCTTATGTACAACAGAATGCTCAGAAGTATATGACAACTTTGTTTGGGCTTGGCATTGATGGTTTGCGTTTTGATGCTGCTAAGCACATTCCTCGTGAGGATATGGCGAAGATACTCAGCGTTGTCCCCAAGGATAAGTTTTACTATGGTGAGGTCATCGGTCAATCATATGACGAGAGTAGGAAGTATATTTCAGTTTTTCCTAAAGTCACAGATTTTCAACTGGTAAATACTTTAAAAGATGCCTTCAAGTATGGGGGTGACTTGCGCTCTTTAGTTAATCCATCAGATACTAAGCGTGCTTTACCAGGTAATGAAGCCGTTACCTTTTCTCGCAATCATGATACCTGGGCACCAGGACAGTTTGACAATTGGAAATTTGATTCTGGGGATTTACCATTAGCAACCGCTTACGTTTTGGCGATTAAAGAAGGGACACCCCTGATTTTGAATTTTGATGCCTTTAATCCCACCGTTGTTGCAGGCGTTCAATTCCATCAAAAGTTGCTGACACAGCCCCAATACTTCCGCAATGGTAATGAAATAGCCACTGGTGCAAATAGTCCCAATTTGCTGTTTATCGAGCGTGGAGATCGGGGATTAGCCATTATCAATAAAAGTGGGGAAAAATTTAATGTTCCTCAGGCAAAAATACCGGGTTTAGCTGCTGGTTGCTACAACGAGCTACAGTACAAATTCCAAATATGTGTTGATGCTGCCAAGCAGGTTACTCAATGGGGTTCTGCCCAACGACGTGGGATTGAAATTGGCCCGCGTACAGCATTGTTCTTTGTTAGAAGTGATACTAATTAGGGAATTTGAGAAAATAAATTATTTTGGTTAAAGCGTTGACTGTTAACGGTCAACAATAGAGAGACGTTGCAATGCAACGTCTCTACAAGTTACGCAGCGAGATTATTTGTTGAGGTAGGGAATAGGCCAAACAGGGCATTGGGGATTTTTTTCTGCCCTATGAAACTCCTCATATCTCGTTTACCATACGTCAGTCCTAAATATCTAAGCAAGCAGTTTCTTGACTTGATTCATAATGCCAATGACATCAATACCTTGATGGGGTAATTGTTCCCATACTCCACTACATCCTTCTTGATGAGTACCCATGTATGCATACTTGGGAGACAAACCTCTTTCTAGTAACCAGGAACCAAAGCGAATTCCTAAACCTGTGCGACGGTTTAATGATTCTACAACCAAGACAAATGGTGTGGAACCAATCTTGGCTATAATCTCTTCATCGACCATATTTAAGGTTGACTTGTTAATTAACCCGACATCGATGCCTTGTTGTTTGAGGTTTTCTACGACATTTAGGGCACGATAAAGGACTTCACCAAAACTGACGATGTAACCTGCTGTTCCTTCACGTATGACATCATCTTTGCCAGGAACAAAGGTATAGTCTTCTCCAAATATAGGTTTACCCTCAGTATCGAGGATATCGGGAACTGCGGAACGACTGGAAAAGAGAAACCTTAAACCAGGTTGATGAAATATGGTTTCGACGCAAGCTTTCATTTGTCCGCCATCGGCTGGGTAATACAGACGGGTTTGGTAGCCATCTTCTAAGCCGTTGTCTGCAAACATGTTATTTAAGCCAAAATGGCAGGTGTTATCTGCTAATTCATCGATACCGCTATGGGAAAATTGGCACAGAACGTTGGATTTATTCAATCGCGCCATTGTGATTTCGGAAATGCACATTTCTAAAAAGGCGCTGTAGGTGCTGAAAATGCCCTGTTTTCCCTTTTCCATACCAAACCCAGCCGCCGCTGCGAAGTTTCCGCGCTCCATGATCCCGCCGTGATAGAAAATCTCTGGATAGGCTTTTTGAATTCTGTTGATCCCACAAGATTCTCCCAAGTCGCTGTCGATGCACATTACCTGTTCTTGGCGTTGGGCTGGAGTCATGCCACTGAGAATGGAAACAATCGTAGCATCGAAGATATGGCGAGTTTTGCTGCTAGAACCTGTATAAGTGTAGGTTCCTGTGAGTGGAACAATTTTTTTCAGGTAATTAGCGGCTTGTGTGTGTCCGCGAGTTTCCAGATATGCGATCGCCAAATCAGGGGATAATGCATCATGACCCAATGGCGTACCTTCTACCCCAGCAATACCAGGAGACATCTGACGTTTATTCACCACGGCTATAGGGCCGTTTGTGGTGGCTGCTTGACACAGACGACTATACAAATCATCTAAATCTTCGCCTTGTCCTGTGAGTACAGTTAGTCCGTGTCCGGCTAAGGTTTGACTGACATCGTAGCCTGGTAAATAATCTGAAGGATAGCCGCTACAGGTAGAATTGTTATCGTCAATGATGATTTTGACATTGAGATTCTTGGCGACAGCTAAACGTGCGGCTTCGGCGTTATTTCCTTCTTGTTGCGAACCATCCGATCCTAGACAGAATACTACTTGTTGCGGATTGGCGATCGCAACTCCATTCACATAAGGCCATAAATGTCCTAATCTACCGGCGCTAAATTTCACCCCAGGAGTGCGTCCCCGTTCTGGATGGGCAAGCAGTTTAGAATAAGGTTCTCGATAATGCAGCAATTCTTCCACATCAAGATCGCCATGTAAAGTAGCCATTAAATATTGTGTGGCGACTCTGTGTCCTGCTTCATCAAAGAAAATCGGCACAAATTTATCTGCCGATCCCCGAAAAAAAGCATCTAAAATCATCACTTCGGGAACTGTATCATAAGCTCCTCCTGTATGACCGCCTACATTTTTTGCTGCTGCTATGGAAGTAAAGAAAACAATAGTATCTCGACAAAGTTGAATATTCGCCTTTAATATTTCTCTTTGCTCATTCGTTAAAGTTGAATTATTGGGGTCTAATTTCAACGGTTTATAAGCATGTATATCAATGGGAAAACGCAATGTTGTTACAGTCATTTATTCTCGTCCTTTAAAGTATTTTGGATTGCTGAATGGAAATATTAAATTCAAAAATCAATTTTTCTCGATAGTCTACAATTACAGGACTTAGGCACAGAGGACGCAGAAGACACGGATAAATAAGAGTTTCAGAGAGTTTTTGCGTAAGTCCAAAATTAGTCCAGGGTCTAAATTATCCACTAAATTGATTCTGAATTCTGAATTTTGTTTTAATCTTTACCATAGATTTTAAGACCATCCCAAATACCCATTACCCCAGGATAGGGACTGTAGTAAACGTTTTCCATTGTTTGAATTTTCTCCACTAATTTAGGTTCGGAATTTCCTACAGCAATACCCTTTAAACCCGTCTCAAATAATGAGAAATCGTTGAGAGTATCTCCACAAGTAACTGTGTCATCAGGATTAAAACTCATTTCTGTTAAAAATCTCACGAGGGTGGGGCCTTTAGAAACGCCTTTTGGCATGACATCAAAATAATGGTAATTTAGTCTGATGTCATAGGAAAGGATAGTATCAAATCCAGCGTCAATTACTTTTTGGATAGTTTGGGGTTGCAATGATTCAGGTTCATAGTAGTAGGATACACGATAGTCAGGATTAACAGACTGTAATTCTAATCCTGTTTCATTGGCTAATAAAGCTTTGATTTGTTCGTTAGCATTTCCCCAAGTTTGCGCTACCCAATCTTGTAAAACAGAAATCGGCTCGAAGGTTCCGCCGTGTACAATTGTGGTTCCCACATCAGCAATAATGTAATCGGGTTGGGGAATATTTGGATCTTCATATAATTCGCTAACGCGGTCAAGTTCTCTGCCAGTGACATAGATTAAAAGAATGCGATGACGTTGTTCGTGAATATATTGATAAAATTGCGATCGCTCTTGATTAGAACCACCTAAAAAAGTGCCATCTAGGTCAGTTGCTAACAGTAATGAATTATGAGATTTCATCTGCATCTTTCCCCCGTTCGTTCATCATCTTAAATTGAAATGCTTTGACCTTGAATTAAAATTGAAAATAAACAAAGGGGTGGGGAGTTATTGCGATAAACCTCAATATGATTGCAACCAACACTCCATAAAACACGACAAAACTCCATTGAGGAATTTTCTGATACCAGTCAGCTAACCAATTTTTATAGGCAGCCCAATGCATAATTGCTAAAGGTATAAAAACCCAACCAATTTGAATATTTAAGTTTTCTGAACCTGGAGAATTTAGGAATAAAAAAGATTTTTCTATTTGCATTGCACTGCTGATATCATTACTCCGAAAGAAGATTGCAGAGGCACAAAACCAGTAAAATGTCAGCGGGATGCCTAGCATATTTCTTAGTGGCAATAATCGCTTATAAGGAGCAATCCAGGATGACCATTGTTTGTGAACAATTAAAGCAATGCCATTCAATCCTCCCCAAGCAACAAAATGCCAAGCTGCACCATGCCACAGTCCAGAAAAAAGCATTAAAATGAGAAGATTTCTTGACCTAAAGATTTCTGTGCGTTGTTCTCTTGGTCGCATTTTCATCAAAGGACTATAAATATAGTCTCGCAGCCAGGTGAAGAGGGTAGTGTGCCAACGTTGCCACAATTCAGTAATATTATTGGCAAAGTAGGGGAATCTGAAGTTTAAAGGTAGTTTGTATCCTAACAAACCTGCACTGGCGATCGCCATATCTGAATAGCCAGAAAAATCGCAATATATTTGTATAACGAAAGAGATAACAGCAACCCAACAACTCAAGAAAGTATAATTTTCTGGACTTGTAAAATACTGGTCTACTAAAGGAGAGATATTATCAGAAATACAAGCTTTCTTAAAATATCCCACCAAAAAAAGCGTTAAACAACCCCGAAAATTCACATCGTTGAAATTTTTTGCCTTTACCAGTTGGGGTAAAAAATCAGATGCACGGACAATCGGCCCTGCAACTAACTGAGGAAAAAAAGTTACAAATAAAGCGAAATCCCAAAAATTTTTAACAGGTTTAAGTTTACCCAAATACACATCAATGGAATAGCTGAGGGTTTGAAATGTGTAAAAACTAATTCCTGCTGGCAAAATAATTTCAAGGGTTTTTATATTAACAGATAAGCCCAAAAAATTTAATAAATTAGCGGCTGAGTCAGTGAAGAAGTTATAGTATTTAAAAAATCCTAATAATCCTAGATTTACAACTAAGCTGACTAATAACCATATTTGTGGTTCCTTGTGATGCAGTGGTTTAGTTAGCAGCGCATCCCAAGAAAATAAGTTTTTTTTAGTTTCTGGATTTTCTACTACTTCCTGTGTTGGAATTTCTGGTGCTGCTGTTGCATGATTGACCTGTGGTCTAGACAGCATCAAACCTACAAAGTAGTCAACCACTGTGGAGAGTAAAAGTAAGAAAAGAAAGCGCCAATCCCAAGCACCATAAAAAATATAACTACAGATGAGTAACCAAAATTTGCGATGATTGTTGTTCTGCAAACCCCAGTAAACACAGAAAATTATCAGGAAAAAAAAGAGAAAACGAAATTCTGTAAAAACCATATTTATTCTGGTATGTTAATTAACTTTAATTTTGGTTTTGAGATATGAAGGGTATTTCCTGGGAAGCTAACTTTAGGTGCTGAGAAAATTTTTCTGCCAAAGCGAGTGTAAATTCTTGAGAACCTTTGTAATTTAAATGTCTTTCATCACTCCGGCGAGAAACTTCATACAAACTGGCAAAACGATTGGGATTATTAAATGCAAATAGTGTTGAAATATATCCTAGATCCACAGCTTCTAAAATCGGAGAATGTTCGATAAAAATGTCTAATGCTGGAGGAATTAAGAATATAGTTTCAACTTGAATATTGCTGTTTTTTTCTAAATCATCAATTCTAGAAACAAGCCTTTTAATGATTTTCAATGCATAGGATTTTTCTGGATATATATTTTCTGTATCCATAATTCCTAATTTTGCTTGCGTTAACTTTTGTTGGTAACTGTCTAACTTTGAGTAAAAAACTTTTTTCTCCGCCTCACTATTTTTCATCCAATCGTTTGCATAATATCCAGCTTCCTGTAGCAATTTATCACTTAATATTCCTGCTGGTAATGCTTCCGAACTTTGATGCCAAAAATTAGAAAAATAACCAATTCCTAGCCATCGATGCAAAAAGCTGATGGAATTTGCATAAAAGGCGCTAATTTTAATTTCCCAAGGCAGAGTTGATTCAGCAATTAATTGAAAATTTTCTAGGGTTTTAGTAGGAGTATGCCAATAAACATTTCTAGATAAAGTTGGTTCTTCCTCCACGAAGGAGTTAACTAAACAGTCTAAAAATATCCATTTTAATTTTGCTGGTTTTAACGCTAATATTTTTTGCAAATAAAAATCCATTTCGGCTACATTTGCTGACAGAATTCCCAGGTTAAAAGACTTGACGCTATTACCATTTGCCGATAAAGATTCATCAAATACTTTGGGAATAATTTGTAGATATGTGGTACTAGGCCCCAAAAAAATCACATCGTAATCATCTTTATGCTCAGCGAAATACTCCAACTTCACACTGACATCGCCAAGAGTTGGAGGAGTTTTAGAGGTAGGCAAAATAATATTAATTAATCCAGCCGTGAAAAATAGAACAATGATAAAGATTAAACTATAAATAAAAAGAACTTTTGGTTTTTTGTCCATATTTTTAAAAGATACAAATCTTGAATACAAAATGAAAATTTTTCCAATCTTTGACAAGTTAACCGAGAATTAATCCACTGCGCGGTGCAAGTGTAAAATTCAGAGTTTTTTGTGCAGTTTCATCACTCCAATTTGCTACACCAGAACCATAGGTGAATAATATTTGTTGAGGTGACGATGATAATGAAGGCTGAATACTAACTTGCGTTGTTTCATTTCCTGCATTAACCGCAATCACCAATATTTCTGTTTCTAAAATCCGCGCAAAAATGTAAACTTGTCCTTGGGCATATAAAGTTTGATATTGCCCAATTCGCAATGCTGCATGAGAAAGACGCAGTTTAATTAATTGCTGATGAAACTCTAGAATATCTCGATCCCAATGTTGTCGATCCGGAAAACCTCTGCGACAATCAGGGTCATAACCACCAGTCAAACCAACTTCATCGCCATAATATATACAAGGTGCGCCGGGGAAAGTCAATAATAGTAATGTTGATAAATATAAACTGGGGCGATCGCCACCGGCAACATCAATTAATCTGGCGGTATCGTGATTGTTAATACCGTTGAGTTGAGTTAACTGAATTTCCCAAGGATACCGTTGCAATAATTCATTAATTTGGTTTCCATATTCACTAGCATCAGAAGGTGGTGGTGGTGCATACAATTCTAAATGACCTTTCACTTGGCGATCGCCCACAATAAAAGCTGTGGTAGCGTTAAGAAAAGGCAAACTTGAAACGCCATCAAATTGTGTTCCATCTAACCATTCAGTGGCCTCCATTGGAATTTCTCCAACAATATAAGCTTGGGGATTAATTGCTTTGACTCGTTCGCGGAATTCTTGCCAAAATCCAGGTGTTTTGATGTAATCTGCTGAATCTAAACGCCAACCATCTGCACCCCGTTTAATCCAATATTCCCCTACTTGCATAATATATTCGCGCACTCCTGAATTATTGGTATTCAACTCTGGTAAAGCACGAAAACCACACCACGAAGCATAATTAGCAGGACGAGATTCATCATAGGGTGAAATAGGCCAAGCTTCGATTTTGAACCAATCAAACCAAGGGGAATTTTGACCATTTTCTAGAATATCATTGAAAAAATAAAAGCCCCTGCTGGCATGATTAAAAGTTCCATCTAAGACAAGTTTCAGATTACGGCGATGAACTTCGTTGAGGAGATTTGTAAATGCTTCCTCCCCACCTAATAAGGGATCGATTTGATAATAATCAAGGGTATGATAGCGATGATTACTCGCAGAAGTAAAAACGGGATTGAGGTAAATCGCATTAATCCCTAAATCTTGTAAATAATCTAGTTTTTCAATTATTCCCCAAAGATTTCCTCCCTTATAACCGTTAAATGTAGGCGCAGCATTCCAATCTTCCAAGGGTACATCCAGTAACCAACTTTGGTGTGCTGGAACACTTCGAGCAAAACGGTCAGGAAATATTTGGTAGAAAACTGCGTGTTTGACCCAATCAGGTGTATTAATTGGCATATATTAAGTAGTATTTATTATATTTATAGGGAACAGGGAACAGGGAACAGGGAATAGTGAATAGGAAAGTCAAGGTGGTTCATTAACAGACGATAAAACTTAGATGTCAAAAGACTTTTTACCCAGTCCCCAGTCGCTTACCATATATCTCAACTATGGCTATTTACTAAAACAGGAGAATTCCAAGCTGTTAAATTTAGATATTCAAAAAATAAATCTTGTTTTGGGTGTTTACAATTTTCTTGCCAAGGTTTAGGAAAAGTTGCAAAGTGGACAATATTAGGATTATGAAGCGCTCGATTATAAACCTCTTCTGTGTAGGGACTTTCTGTCCATGATGAGTATTCGTGTATTGCTTGCATTTGATTCCATGTTGGATCTAATTCTTTCCATTGACCTGCAAGCACTGCATTTAGTCCGTCTTGGTCGTGCAAGCGTATGTATTCTTTATTTTGTTCCAGGTATTCTATAGCCTTTGCACCTATATTGTCAGTTCGCCATTTTTCCAGATTAATAATTAAAACTCCAGCATTAAAGTATTTATGGTCTGGAGAAATTCCTGTTTCCTCATAGTTTCTCAAACCTTTGGCATTTCTGATATATCGCTTCCAAATATCTTGAGCTGCAAATACATAGGTATCTTGAACATCAATATTCCATAATTCTTCTAAATCTCCCAGCACTACAATATCACTGTCTAGATAAATTGCTTTATGAAAATGTTGGGGAATAAGTTGAGGAATGAAAAGTCTATAGTAAATAGCAAGGGTGTTATAATTTTCATCCAATTTCATATTGGAAAGTAGCGTTTCATCTGGCTTTAACCAAAAAATTTCTACTTGTTCTGGATCAAGGGATTTGAGGATTTTGTCTTTATTGGCTTGGGTAATATCTCCATTCAGTACATACAGTACTACTCGACGTTTATTTTTGAGATTGACAATCGCTGACTTGATTGTAACGGCCAATGCTATGGCATAATTATTATCTGCTGTGGATACAAGAACTATTGGTTCGTTATTTGCATTAGTCATGACTAAAAAACCCTCTTTAGTTGCGTTTCAAAAATCCAAAGTGTTCTAATCCTTCTAAAATTCCAGCTGCAAAATTACTTTTTGCTAGGTAGCGTTTCCCTGGTGGTGAATTTTTATGCCAATTTAATATTTCCAATCGGGCATTACCGACGATAATGGCGGGACAAAGCATATTTTGAAACATAGACAAATCGTTGCCGGAATCTCCACAAATCACAGTTTGTTCATCGGTAAAGCCTAAACATTGTTGTACAAAAATAGCGGCTGAAGCTTTATTAGCGGATGCAGGCAATATGTCTAAAAATCCGCCATCATAGGAATCTATCATTTGCACTGCCAAGCCTTGATTTTGGAGAATTGCATTTAAATGAGGGAGTGTAACGTATAACCCCTCTTGGTTGGTGTAATAGGTAACTTTGAAGGCAGTCTGTTGTGTTGAAGGTTGGAGTACAAGGCAAGGAAATCGTTTGGCTACCTCTACTATTATTTCTCGATTCCAACCTTGAGAAATTTTCCGTTGCCATGCATCATCAAAGTTATTGCTATCTGGATAATAAATTTCTGTACCAACAGCCAGCATTAATACATCAGGTTCTAATAGTTTTTTTTGGGCAATTAATTCTTGATAAAGGGGTAGCGATCGCCCTGTAGTATACGCAATAACTGTACCGTAACTTTGACGCTCCTTACTTAACCATTCATTTAATTTATTTAAAGCTACATCGTCACCGACTAAGGTGTTATCTAAGTCGGTCACAAACAAAAATTTAGCCACTATTACTCCTGAATGAAGACACTGCCCATTCTATTCACATCCATCTTTAAATTCAGTAACAATTCTCAAATTTAGTTAGCAAACAAGGCGAAAAATTTTATCTCATTTAAAAGCCTAGTGGACAAAACTGCAAAACAATGAGTTTTTTAACTTATTTTTATGTTTTAAGTCATTATTATAC
>NZ_JACKZU010000183.1:0-15872 GCF_014222165.1 Nostoc sp. 2RC | reverse complement strand
CCCCCATCTCCCCATCTCCCCATCTCCCTACTCCCTACTCCCTAAAAACTCATCTGCCGCTTTCTCAACACTTGTACCTTTGAAGAAGTCACGATTGAGGCTGGTGTACAACTCCAATGGATGGATTGAGAGGAAGTGGCGGAGGTCTTCTTCGGTGATGATTTCCTGTTCTACCATTGAGTAGGCGTTGGCAGTCACAGTGGTGATATCAGGCACATCCCAATGACCAGAATCAGAACCCAAGAAGGCTTTAACTCTATCACCAAAGGGATTAGCTGCACGATTAAAGGCTTGGGCTACACGGGTATCATCGGATTCTGTACCGAAGTAGAAATGATTCAAGAAGCGATCGCGAACGTCCTCTGGCTTCTCAATTCCCGCCAGTTCAAATTCATCTAGTTCGCCTGGATCTTCTGGAGCCAACATTTTATGATGGAATCCCAAACCGTCGCCAATTCGATCTAGGCGTCCATGCACAAGTTCGCCACCGTAACGGGCGTACAACTCCACTAGTGCTTCCTTATCTATAATTGCAGGATCGTTATCTGACAACAAATGTTGTTTGTTGCGGGTTTCCCAATGCCAAATAATATCCGCATATAGACTAGCACCCCAAGCAGAACCACCTTCTAAGAAGGCAAATCTTAAGGTGGGGAACCGACGAGTTACACCACCAAAGAAGAGAGATTTGCACAATGCTTCTGCTGCAAAGGCAAAGTGATTAATGTGATTGTACTGGGCATTGGTCACCGATCGCTGAGTCGTCCAACCTTGACTCGAAGCATGAGTTGTGGGTATAACTTTCAGCTCTACGCACTTCTCCCAAAATGGATCGTAATCATACTGGCTATCTAAACCAAAGTTATCGATCCAAACCACTTCGTTAGCCACTTCTGGGCCATACTTTTCAAAAGCCGGAATCGGACGGCGGACGTAACCAGGAATTTGAATTGCTTTTAATCCCAGAACATTAACCGCATATTCCAACTCTTCAATTCCCTCTTCGGGAGTGTGCAGTGGAATTGCAGCGATGGGTGTTAGCCTGTCAGAATATGGGCGGAAAATGTCAGCATGGTAAGTGTTAACTGCTCGACAAACAGCACGCCGCATTTCTTCGTTACCGATATTCGGGGCCATCGTTGCCAAATTTGGGTACACCACAGCAAAGTCTGTACCAGCTTCTTGCAGACGTTCGTGCAGTAATTTAGGCAAGCTAATGGTAGCCAAATTTAAAGTATCTTTGGTTGGACGACCCCACCAATTAGGACGATTAGTGCGATAAGCAAAACGTTCTTCCCAAGTTTGCTTGTACCACTTAAAGCGGGAAGACCCTGGTAAATTTTCTTTGAAGCGTTCAACAATCGCAGTTCCACCTACTTGCTCCAAATAATCTAAGACTGCTGGCTCAAATTCCTGGGTATGTACATCAGTATCAATGATGGGATAACCCAACTTTTCCCGAATCTGAGCAGACCTAGTTTTTTTCGGACGTTCTAACGCAATAGTCATGATAGTTTACCTTATTCAAATGTTGACCGAGGAGTTAGGAGTTATGAGTTATGTCTCCCCATCTCCCAATCTCCCCATCCCCTTACTCCCTACTCCCTTTCCCAAGCAAAAATTCATCTGCTGCTTTCTCAACAGCTGTACCTTTGAAGAAGTCACGATTCAAACTGGTGTACAACTCCAAGGGATGGGTTGATAGGAAATATTGCAAATCTTCTTCGGTGATAATTTTGCGTTCTACCATCGAATAGGTGTTAGCAGCGATCGCTGTAATATCAGGTACATCCCAGTGTCCAGAATCCGAACCCAAGAAGGCTTTGATGCGATCGCCATAAGGATTAGCTTTGCGGTTAAATGCTTGAGCTACACGGGTATCATCGGATTCTGTGCCGAAGTAGAAGTGATTCAAGAAGCGATCGCGAATATCTTCTGGCTTACTAACTCCCGCTAAGGCGAATTCATCTAAATCCCCTGGTTCTAAGGGGGCTACTAAGTCGGCGTGGAAACCTAGACCACTACCTAATTTATCCAAACGACCATGTACTAATTCACCACCGTAACGAGTGTAGTACTCTAGCAGTTCTTCACGATTAATATTGTTGGGATTGTTATTTTCTACTAAATGGTCTTTGTTACGGGTGTACCAATGCCAAATCAAATCAGTGTATAAGCTAGCACCCCAAGCCGCCCCTCCTTCTAAAAAGGCAAACTTCAGTGTGGGGAAGCGGTGAGTGACGCCACCAAAGAACAGAGATTTACACAGCGCTTCTCCAGCCGCAGCAAAGTGACCGATATGGTTGTATTGGTAATTGCTAATGGAACGCCGATTTATCCACCCCATACCAGAAGAGTGGGTGGTGGGTACTACTTTGAGTTCTACGCACTTCGCCCAGAATGGATCGTAGTCATACTTGCTATCCAAGCCAAAGGTATCAATCCAGATAGCTTCGTTTGCTACTTCTTCGCCATACTTCTCAAAAGCGGGGATCGGACGACGGATATGGCCTGGAATTTGAATTGCTTTGAGTCCCAGGACATTGACTGCATATTCCAATTCAGCGATCGCTTCAGAGGGCGTATTCATGGGAATAGCTGCAATGGGCGTTAAGCGATCGCTATAAGGACGAAAAATATCAGCGTGGTAAGTATTAACCGCACGGCAAACAGCCAGCCGCATTTCTTCATTACCGATATGCGGGGCCATAGTCGCCAAGTTTGGGTACACAACTGCAAAGTCTGTACCTGCTTCTTGCAAGCGCTCGTGCAACAACTTCGGTAAACTAATGGTGGCTAAATTTAAAGCATCTTTAGTGGGACGAGTCCAAAACGGAGGACGTGCAGTCCGGTAAGCGCGGCGTTCTTCCCAACTTTGCTTAAACCATTTAGAGCGAGATGCACCAGGTAAATGTTCTTGAAAACGTTGAGCTATGGCACTTCCAGCAACTTGCTCTAAATAATCCAAGAATGCCGGCGGAAATTCTTGGGTATGCACATCAGTATCAATGATTGGATAACCCAACTTTTCCCGAATCTGAGCAGACCTAGTTTTTTTCGGACGTTCTAAGGCGATAGTCATGATAATTTACTCTAAATTATTGAATTTATGGGCATAGGGCATTGTATAGTCAACAGTCAACTAATAACTATCACTCCCTATTTCGCTTCCCAATCTTTTAATTGAAAATCGGACTTCGCTAAACCTTGGGAAACTAAAAAGTTTTTAGTTCCTTCTAAAAGTTTTACTCCTTCAGGTGGTAAAGGTTCTTCTGATACTTGTTTGAGTGGATAGGATACTTTGATGATATCGACGGGATATTTAGTAGTTTGAGCGTGGTACTGATAATATTCTTCAGAATTAGCTTTTAAATCTTTGGCTGCTTCTGTGAGAATTTTGTTAAATTTATCTGGAAAATCAGGCTGTTTGGCGAGAAATCTTTCGGTTGCTACGATTAATGAAGTACCTGATAAACCTTGATGATTTGCTGAAGAATCAATCACGGGAAAACCTTGGGATTTCAAATAAGGCCCCATATCACTGGAAGTTGCATAAGCAGCCACATCACCACGTTCTAATGCTGCTTTTGCTTCAGTACTCATCAAGTGAACTACTTTTACATTTTTAGCAAGTTTTGTTTCAGCTAACAGACCCAACAGGTATCGATGCATATAAGAACCTTTTTGAGTCGCTATTTTTTGCCCTTGAAGTTCAGCAAGCGATCGCGGGCCATCTTTTTTCGCCACTAGCCAAGCGGTTGTATTAAATTGGCTAATCCGCAGTAGTCGAGTTTGTTCGCCTCTAGCTCTCAAAACTATCGCTGGTGTATCGCCTAGAGAACCAACATCTAATTGACCTGCAACGAGGGCTTCATTAAGATCTGGCCCGTTGGGAAATCGCGCAAAGGTAATATTTTCAAATCCAGCTTTTTTCAGTTCGCGCTCTAATATTCCCTTTTTCTTTGCCCAACCAAGGGAACCTGTAGGTTCTATACTACCTACATAACCTATACGCAAGGTAGATACATTATTTGATGCAGCAATGGAACTAGTACTATTGGCATTAATCGCCTCGATGGATTGAGCCGATTCACTTTTTCCTTGGCTACATGCTGTAGTTAGCAGTAGTAATAAACAAGCCACTGAAGTTGATAATCTTATACGGTGAGAGCTGGAGAAAGGCGAAGGAGTAAAGGATAAGGAATTTAAAACCTTTCCCCTTTCCCCTTTCCCCTTTAAAGAGCCAAGTTCACTTGGCGAACTACTAGACACCCGATGTCTAGGCTCACAATGCCGAACTTTTGTGCTTATAAGACTACCCTTTGCCTTCTTTAACGACAGCATGACTATTTTCTCCGCTGTACTATTTCATCTGCTTGAGAATTTGGAATGTTTGATCGTCTTTTGCTGTTGATGTGCGTTTATATCCCCAACCAATGTTTTCACGGTAACTACCCAGTAAGCCGACTTCTAACAATTCTGCTTCCTTCACTGAAGTCTGGATGTCGCTTTGGGGTGCTACATAAAGGGCATCAACTGGACAATACAATTCGCACATATAACAGGTTTGACAGTCACTCTGTCGGGCAATAGTTGGCGGTGCATCAGGTACGCTGTCAAAAACGTTGGTCGGACAAACGTTGACGCAGATATTACATTTTATGCACCGCGATTCGCTGACCAACTCAATCACACTACGGCTCCTGCTATTTTGGATTGGAGAATTTCTGGTTTTGTTGTAGTGTTTAGCGGCTGAGTCTTGACCCAGACTTTATCTAATCCACCACTAATTAAATAATGTTGCTGGTTGGGATCTTGTTCGGGATAGTCTAGATGTTTGTGCATACCACGAGTTTCTTTACGTTCAATGGCGCTGCTATACATCCATCGTGCTGTGGCTACCATCGCCGCCGCTTCTCTAGCCCGAATCAGTTCTTGATTTGATGTTACCTGACTACTGCGGATTTCTTGCCAGAGGTTATTTAGTGTGGCTAAAGATTCAGTTAAGCCTTGTTCTGTACGGAATAAGTTTTTTTGGTAGGGAAATACTTCGCCTTGGATTGCTTCAATCACTTCATCAGTTGCAAATTGCTGGGAGCGATCGCTATGATTCTTGAATCCTACTTCTCCAACACCCTGGAGATGAGGTTGAGTTTTTTGTTCTCTCAAACTGTGGATGTATTCAGCAGCCGATTGACCCGACCAATAGCCAGAAGATATTGCCCAAGCTGCATTGTGGCTACCACCACCGGTGAATCCCCCACATATTAGTTCCCGTGTGGCTGCATCTCCAGCCGCGTAGAGTCCCCGCACGGAAGTGGCGCAGGTATCATCTATAATCCGAATTCCTCCTGTACCGCGTACAGTTCCTTCTAGACGCAAGGTAACGGGAAAACGTTGGGTAAATGGATCGATACCTGCGCGATCGAAGGGTAAAAAGAAATTAGGCTGCGCCAGACGCATAGATGGGCGCATGGCTTCGGTTGCTTTATCCAAAATGGCGTAAACTGGCTGTTCCAGCAATGTCTTGGCTATTACTGAACGACCCCTTTGAGAACCAGCACCAGGAATTACAGTGCCGTCTTCGTAGGTGAAGGTTGCCCAATTATAAAAGAGGGTTTTGGTAACTGAAGAAAAAGCTGGGGAGATGCCATAAGCGTTGGAAAACTCCATACCTGACATCTCTGCACCTGCTTCGGCAGCCATTAAATAACCATCCCCTGTCAGGACGTTGCATCCCAACGCTTTACTCAGAAACGCACAGCCACCAGTGGCAATAATCGTGGCACGCGATGTCTGACGACAAGCCGCTTCGCGTCTACGCACCCTCCATCTACCACCAGTCTGACGGTTAGCGCCTGTAGCACCGCCAACAGCCCCGTCTTCATCTACCAACAGTTCTAAGGCGGGGCTGTGGTCTAAAATCTTGACTCCTGCCCGTTGAATTTGCCGCCGCATTAACCGCATGTATTCGGGGCCTTGGAGCGATCGCCGATAGGGTTTGCCTTCATCATCGGTGGGAAAGGGATAACCCCAGTCTGCTAGCTGATTAATGTTGACATAAGTCTGATTCAGTACCCTATCCATCCAATGGCGATCGGATAAAAACCCACCTAAAGATTCCCGACTCGCCTTGGCCGTTTCCCGTGCTTCTGGGTCAGGTGGTACGTACCACACACCATTACCAGACGCCGCAGCACATCCAGTAGTCCCACAATATCCTTTATCTACAAGGATAACTCTCGCTCCACTCGATGCAGCACTCCAAGCCGCCCAAGTTCCAGCAGGGCCACCCCCAATTACTAAGACATCAGCTTGCAGGTCAAGTTCAAAATCAGTTGTTAACGTCTTCAGCATCTAAAATATTTCCCCCATCTAGCAAGTCCTGAGCATCAAATTTTCATGCTATCGATGCCACACGCTATTAAAAATCTTTTTGCCTAACTAGTTAAGGGTTCCCTACTACCCTCGATTTATGGCTTCTTTACTTCGGGTTGCCAGTAGATTAACTTTAATTAAACTACTTTAACTTTAGCGATTAACCGTAGTTTTATAACATAAAAAAGCTTTTCACAATTTCTGACAAAAAGCAAGTATTTTCACAGATAAATTTCAACATAAAGTATTGTTAACTGTTGACTGTTGACTGTGAACCGTTAACGCTCAATTTTTAACAGTATCCCTAAACTAGTGAAATTGCGTGTAAAGGTGTGGGATGTAAGGATTTTTAACACCGACACCCCAACACCGAATAGCACCTTCTCCAAATCTTCGATTTTTCTCCAGGACTTAGGCAAAAATGACGGAAAAGCTGAATTTATCAAACCGCCATCGCGTTTCGCGTCTCGCAGAGAAGACGCCTTCCTTCGCAAAGCATCTCGAAGAGAAGAACACCAAAGTGCATCGTCTCATAGAGCGTGCGTAGGTCTTACAGTCATCAGTCATCAATCAACACTCCCAATACGACCAATGACTAAAACCTATAGACGGTACGAATCCAACCAAATAAACTATCGGGATTATTATTATCAGAGTCTGGTGCAGTAATCCAGATTAAACCCGGCGTAATCTCAACATTATTTCCGATTTTATATTGGTAAAATGCCTCAACGTGCAGCGAGGTATCTTTATCTGCTTGTCCAAAACCTGCTCCCAAATTCACACTATTACTCAGACGGGTAAGTTTTGGCTCCATACCAACTAAAACTCCCCCTAAAGCGCCTTCCTTAAAAAGATCCGGGAATGCGAGTCCTACTGCCCAATCCATAGCGTTACCATCTCCACGTCCTATATAGCGATGAGATGCATAACTTACCCATCCATTAATTGCAAATTTAGGACTAACTTGATAAAAAGCTTGTAGTCCATAGAGATTCCCTACGGTTCCGGCTCCAGCCACAGTGCTGTTTACGAGGTTACTTCCAGCAGCAGGCCCGAAGTTTGTTCCACTAAAACCTTGGGTATTTGGTGGGCTATAGGTATTGACGTAAGTTCCAGCGATGCGAAAATTGCGATTGGCAGAGTAGTATATTAGCTGTGCTAAAGCTAGATATCTACCTGTAAATAAGCCATTATTCAGTAGCGGATTATTACCGTTTGGAGCGCTAAATGCTACCCCAAGTTGAATCTGTTTACCGAATCGTTGGAGTATGGCAAGTCCAGGGCCGCTATCTCCATAGTTATAGACCAAAGACCGTCGTGAAAATCGTGAAATTCCATTAGCGCCAGTTGCAGAAGACGATTCAAAATATGGGTTAATCGGGCCAGAAAGACCTATCTCACTAGCTCCATCTGATAGAGCATAAATATTGACTTGGGTATCTGGAGTAGCTAAAAACCGATAGCGAACACCACCAAGAGTAATCTGATTGCGTGCAAAAGTAATACTGGCGTTATCAGCAGTTCTTCCCTCATAAGTTCCTAATAACCCAGCTCTTGTTTGTCCCAAAGATTCAATACTTCCACCAGACAACGATAAGCTCAGTGAGTCTTTACCATTAAAACTGGTGTTGAAGCGTAACGAAGCATTGCCTTGCAGTGTAGGATTCCGAGGTGCAGGTGTCTTAGTCACGACATTATTACCTGCTAGAAGTGAGCCAAAGACAATCTGCGCCCTACCTATAAGTTTGGTTGTAGTGGTAAACTTAGTTGCTTCTAACTGTGCAGTGCGGGCTTCTAAGTTATCTACGCGTCCCCGGACTTGAGCAAGTTCTGGAGAAAATTGTTCTTGTAATTTTTTGATGGTATCTAAGTCTTCTCGTCTGACTAAATCTGTTGTTGATGTCCCTATGAGTTCATTGAGACGATCTAAAGCTGCATTTAAGCCAGCTGCAAATTCATAGCGCGTCAGGCCACGACTGCCTTTAAATGTACCATCTGTATATCCGGCAATTACACCATAGCGTTCCACCAAAGACTGTAGTGCTTGGAATGCCCAATCTGTAGGCTTCACATCTGATAGTTGCGAGACAGATGTCACTTGTTCTGCTGAATTAGTGGTGGGTTTTTTCTTAGTGGGTGGTGCAACACCAGATAATTCTGAGACAGGCGTCACTCGTTCTGGCTTTTTACCTTTTTTTCTAGTTAGCCCTGGAATTGAAGTTTCAACTGTTTGATTAACAACTGCTTCTGGAGGTTTGTTTGTTTCTAATTCGGAAATTGAAGTTTCAATTGTTTGATTAACAACTGCTTCTGGAGGTTGGTTTGCTTCTAATTCTTTGGGTAGTTCGGCCCGACTTTTAGCCGGATTCAAAACCAAAATAGCTATAATATCTAGCAATGAAAGTAGAAACAGTATGGATCTATAATTCCAGCGAAACTTAGACATGACTCTTTAACTCCTCAACCTGAAAACGAATAAGCTAGCTCAAAATTGCACAAAACAACACCATAATTTTCTGATGTCATGTTTGTGCTAAACCATTAAATAGCGGATTGAATCAAGGTTTCATTGATGAAAAATTTACAAATCTCAGATATTGAAACCACCACTAAAAGTTGTTCGATGTACAATCCAAATTTGCAGTAAATTGTTAATTTTCCTGCTTGCAAGGATAGTCAAGACAATGAAAAGAAAGTTGATGAATGCTAATCAGCTATATTTTGACAGCATCAATTAATTACTTAAATCCGATAAAACGATAGACTTAGCGGATTTTATTTAGAAATATATTTGCATAGAGGTTGCTACAATGCAAGACCTAGTGGTCTGCCAATCCAAAAATGCGCTTCTTTCGGGCTGGGGAAAGGGAAAGGGGTAAAGGGTAAAGTAACTCCAAAAAATAAATTATTCCGCTTGGGGTCGTTGACCGTTGACCGTTGATTGCTGACGGTCAACAGTTAACAGTCTTCTGTGGAATATTTTTTTACTTGCAAGTCCCTAAGGGATTTAAAACCTTTCCCCTTTCCCCCGCTAAGTCACGAAAGCGAACTACTACCTGTGCTTTTTCATCATTATTATGATTTTATAGGTAGAAAGTTGTGTTTTGGAATACAGTCATCCAGACCACAAAAGTGGGAATATAAGAAATGCTAGCAATGCTATGTACTCATGTCTGCTCGCCATAAAGTCAGGCGGCAAACAAATATTTTTTACCAATGGTTAAATTAGGGTTGATTTTTACGTAATATCGGGTAGAATTTCACCTATAAACTACGGTAAATCGATAGAAAAAGCGTAAATAAGGAATCTCATACCCTGATAAACATGCAAATTCTTTGGTTTATTCCTACTGGCTCTCGTGACGGACGCTATTTAGGCACAGATATAGGCTCTCGTGTTGCGACACCCGATTATTTGCAGCAAATTGCCCAAGCTGTAGATAGTCTGGGTTACACAGGTGCTTTGTTACCTACAGGGCGTTCTTGTGAAGATGCTTGGATTACTGCTGCGGCTTTCATATCTGTTACCAAGCAAATGAAATTTCTTGTAGCAATTCGACCAGGAATTACTTCTCCTGGTGCTGCGGCACGTATGGCCGCTACATTCGACCGAATTTCTAAAGGAAGATTGTTGATTAATGTGGTAACAGGTGGCGATCCCGTACACCTTGCAGGGGATGGTTTGCATCTGAGTCATGACGATCGCTACGATCTAACCGATGAATTTTTAAGTGTTTGGCGGGGTATTGTTAGTGGGGAAACAGTTGATTTTCAAGGAAAGCACCTTGATATCAAAGGTGGTAAACTCCTATTCCCACCAGTTCAAAAACCTTATCCGCCTTTGTGGTTTGGTGGTTCATCTGCTGCTGCTAAGCGGGTTGCTGCGAAACATATAGATGTGTACCTGACATGGGGAGAACCTCCACAACAGGTTGCACAAAAAATTGCTGAAGTTCGCCGACTAGCAGCAGAACAAGGTAGAACAGTACGTTTTGGTATTCGTTTGCACGTAATTGTGCGAGAAACCGAGTCTGCGGCTTGGGATGCAGCCAATGAGTTGATTAAGTATGTGGATGAAGAAGCGATCGCCACAGCTCAAAAAGACTTTGCTAGTTCTGATTCTGAAGGGCAACAGCGCATGAGTCAACTACACAATGGCTCAAGGCAAACCTTAGAAATCAGCCCCAACCTATGGGCAGGAATTGGATTAGTGCGGGGTGGTGCTGGTACTGCTTTGGTAGGAGATGCCGACACTATAATCGCTAGGATGCTGGAATATCAAGAGCTAGGAATAGAAACCTTTGTTTTTTCTGGATATCCGCATTTAGAAGAAGCATATCGCACCGCAGAATTATTATTCCCACATCTACCTTTGCAAAACCAATCTGCACTCCCGACACCAGAAGTTTTGAGCCATTTTAGCCAAACAGATGCCAATGAAGAACTTGCTAAACAACTCACAGCTGCCTCATAGGAATGGCAATTTTAGATTTTAGATTTGGGATTTTGGATTAAAAACACCAAGTTTCCAGTCTAAAATCATGGGAATTTAGAATGTATCAAAATTCAAAAATATGATGGCATTTATTTTGAATTTTGAGTGCTGAATTCTTACCAAAAATCTACTAATTTCGCCTTCTAGATTTCTCGATAGGGAAAATCTAAAATCCAGAATCTAAAATCCAAAATACTACTATGACTATCACCCTCAAACACAGCAAAAGTAGTAATATATCCCTAAGTGGACTGTTAAACAACCCCCAATTCGATAAGATAATTCCTTGGATTGTGCCTATTCTCGTACTAGTACTTTGGGAACTTTCTTCGAGAATTGGTCTGCTTTCAACCAGAATTTTACCAGCCCCTAGTGGCGTAATTGGCACAGCATTTAAATTGGCTTCCACTGGAGAATTGTTTCAACACATAGGAATTAGTGCTGGACGTGCTATATCTGGTTTTATAGTTGGTGGCAGCATCGGGTTTAGTTTGGGTTTGCTCAATGGCTTTTCTCGTACAGCAGAAAAGTTACTAGATAGTTCCCTGCAAATGCTCCGCACAATCCCTAACTTGGCATTAATTCCGCTAGTAATTCTTTGGTTTGGTATTGGCGACCAAGCGAGATTATTTCTAGTATCTATGGGGGTATTTTTTCCATTGTATCTCAATACATTTCATGGCATTCGTAGTGTAGATCCCGGATTGATTGAGATGGGAAGAGTATATGGATTGAAAACACCACAACTTTTGTGGCAAATCATTTTCCCTGGGGCTTTATCTTCAATTCTTGTTGGCGTCCGTTTTTCCTTGGGGATTATGTGGCTAACATTAATTGTTGCAGAAACCATTGCAGCAGATTCCGGACTGGGATACATGGCGATGAACGCTCGTGAATTTATGCAAACTGACGTTGTGGTATTGAGTATTGTTATTTATGCCTTGCTAGGCAAATTAGCAGACGCCACCGCCAGAGCATTAGAAAGAAAGTTTTTAGCTTGGAATCCTAATTACCAAAGCGCATAATTTTCAGTCTTAAGTCCAACACTGAAAATTATCGCTTTTTGGGAATCATGACAAAAATTGGATGTTCAAGATGCGTTTGTTCGCAATCAAAATTGTAGCTATTGTGTAAATACAAGGAGGTTTTTCAAGTGAGTTCAAATGTACAAGGTACACAACTAAGTATTTTAGATCTGACAAAGGATTTTGGCAAAAAAAATGTCTTAAATTCATTGAATTTAGAAGTTGCACCAGGTGAGTTTGTTGCCATTGTGGGACGTAGTGGTTGCGGTAAGAGTACCTTATTGCGTCTTGTGTCAGCATTAGATAAACCAACTTCAGGGGGAATACTACTAGATGGAGAACCACTGCGGAAACTCAATAGGTCTGTAACCGTGATGTTTCAAGATCCCCGTTTACTACCTTGGAAGCGAGTTATTGAAAATGTGGGATTAGGTTTACAAGGTAATTGGCGTGAAAGAGCTAAATGGGCGCTTCAGAAAGTAGGACTTGAGGATAGAGCTGAAGAATGGCCTTACGTATTATCTGGTGGACAACGCCAACGGGTATCATTGGCAAGAGCATTAGTGAGTCAGCCACGTTTATTATTGTTAGATGAACCTTTGGGAGCCTTAGATGCTCTCACTCGCTTAGAAATGCAAAATCTGATTGAAACCTTGTGGCAAGAGCGCAGATTTACTGCATTTTTAGTTACTCATGATGTAGAAGAAGCAGTAGCATTAGCAGACAGAGTGATCCTGATTGAAGCAGGACAAATTACTTTAGATTTACCTGTGAAACTTTCACGCCCGCGAGATAGAAGTCATGAACTGTTTATTAATATTAGAGAAACAGTTCTAGAACGAGTAATGAGCAATGAAAATACTCAAATAAGCAACCAACTATTACAGCTGAGTAGCTGAAGTATAAGCTTTTTGTAGCCAATCAATATTCAACTTGAGGTAGCTGCGGTAAATAGGCTACTTCGAGATTAAAAGTTACTTTGAAAAAGCAGATACAGCAATCCAAAATTGTTTGTAAACAATCAAAATCTCTCTCAATTTTATTATGTGAGCCTTTGGGTGATTTTTTTATATTCACGACATAGATAAACTAGAACGCAATAATTATTATTTATAAATTGATATTAATAAAATATTTATCATTTTATTTAATGAAAATTAGAAAATTAACAAAGTACGATGCAGAAAATTATAGACAAATTAGACTAGAAGCTTTATATAAAAATCCAGAATCATTTGGCACAACGTATCCTGAAGAAGTAATTAAGACGATAGAACAATTTCGGGATAGAATCTCAGTCGATAACAATAAGTTTATTTTGGGCTGCTATGACGCTTAATTTTTTAATGAAACACAGGTAATTTTTAGAGATGACCCTGTAAATAAAGAAGAGGTAATCTACCATGAAGCTCATTTTGCCCCTTGATTTGGTTGCTGACATTGAGCCACATCTACCACCAAATACAGAAATTGTCAGAGTAGATATTGATGGTAATTTAGATAGCGATGCTAGCGATGCTGAAGTTTATTTCAGCTGGTTTTTATCCAGAAGTAATGTACTGCATAAAATACTAGAAGCTGCACCTGCACTGCGTTGGCATCATGCCCCGAATGCAGGAGTCAATCACATTCTGACGCCAACTTATTTAGAAAGAGATATTATCCTCACAAATGGAGCAGGGGTGCATGGAATTCCCATTGCCGAATTTGTAATTACTTACATACTTGCTCATGCTAAGCATCTGCCAGAATTATATAGTCTACAAACACAACGTCACTGGAAAAGAGGGTTTGCCATCAAAGAATTAACAGATGCAACTTTGTTAATTATTGGTGCTGGTGGTATCGGTCAAGAAATAGCCGCCCGTGCTAAACCCTTCGGCTTGAAAATTATTGGCAGTCGCCGTCATCCCCAAGAGCTGCCCAATTTTGATAAAGTAGTGGGTGCTGATGAATGGCGATCGCTCCTCCCCACAGTAGACTATGTAGTAATTGCAACGCCATTGACACACGAAACCAAAGAATTTATTGATGAATCTGTGTTGCGATCGCTCCCTCCCCATGCATACTTAATTAATATTGCTCGTGGTGGGGTCATCGATGAATCAGCATTAATCAAAGCACTCACAGAAGGCTGGATTGCAGGTGCAGCATTAGATACTGTCAGCACCGAACCCCTACCACCAGAAAGTCCTTTATGGTCGCTGCCAAACATCTTCATCACACCCCATACTTCCGGTCATTCACCAAAAAGTCAACAGCGTTCAATAGCCTTATTTATTGATAATCTCCAACGCTACCAAGCTGGCAAACCGTTACGAAATGTAGTAGACAAAGAAGCAGGGTATTAAGGGGATGAGGCAGAGGGGCACAGGAGAATAATAATTCCCCAGTCAACACTCAACAGTCAACAGTCAACACTCCAATCCCCAATTCCTTTAAAATCTGGGAGTAGGAAATATCGTGAAACTAATTTTACCGGATCATTTGATTGCTGAGATTCAGCCACTATTACCAGCTGATGTAGAGTTTGTGGTGGTGGATAGTGAAGGCAACATCGATGGCGATGCTAGTGATGCAGAAGTTTATGTCAATGGATTTTATCTCAAGGCCTCTACCCTTGACAAAGTATTAGCAGCTGCACCAGTTTTGCGTTGGCAACAGTCACCGAGTGCTGGGGTGAATCATATCCTAACGCCTAACTTTTTGCAAAGGGATATTATCCTGACAAATGGCGCAGGAGTTCACGCGATTCCAATTTCGGAATTTGTCTTGGCGTTCATGCTTTATCACGCTAAAAATCTGCGGAAATTACAAACTTTGCAAGATGAACACACTTGGGTAAGAGGAGTGTTTCTCGAAGAGTTGGCAGATGCGACATTATTAATTATTGGCACAGGAAATATCGGTCAAGCGATCGCATCTCGCGCTCAAGCTTTTGGTGTTCAAGTTTGGGGTAGTCGCCGCCATCCCGAACCTTTACCCCATTTTGACAAAATTGTCGGTGCAGATCAATGGCGATCGCTACTTCCAGAAGCAGATTATGTAGTTATTGCTACACCTCTCACCCCAGAAACCGTAGGCTTAATCGATGAAGCTGCGTTGCGTTCTATGCGTCCATCCGCTTACTTAATCAACATTGCTCGTGGTGCAATAGTAGATGAAGATGCATTAATCACCGCCCTCCGCGAAGGATGGATTGCTGGTGCGGGATTAGACACTGTGGCCACAGAACCTCTGCCGCCACAAAGTCCGTTATGGTCGCTACCCAATGCTTTTATCACGCCCCATTGTTCAGCACTATCACCACGACTGAGAGAACGCATAGCAGCATTGTTCATTGACAATCTTAAACGCTACCAAGCCGGTCAACCATTGCGGAATGTGGTGGATAAGAAAGCAGGGTATTAGGGGAATGAGGGGCAGAGGAGAACATTGACACTCTTGCTCTACTGGTGGGGATGTAGAAACCCCACCCTCAACAAAGTAGGGTGGGGTAGTTCATTAATAATCAGTTGTCTGCTTCACCCAATTAATAACAGTGTTGTGATTAACGCCTATGGCTCGTTCAATAGCACGAAAACTCATGCCTTTAAAATAGAGTTCTAGACAATACTTTTTGATAGAATCTCGATATCCCAAAGTATTGTAAGACTCTAGAAATTGACGACCACAGTGACGGCAGATATAACTCTGCTTGCCACGGCGATGTCCGTTTTTGCTAATTTTGGTAGCTTCACAATTAGGACACTTCATAATGCTTTGATTGGTATTGGTATTGGTATTGGGTATCGGGCATTGGGCAAAGGGCAAAGGGCAAAGGGTAAAGGGTAAAGGGCAAAGGGCATTGGGAAGAAACTCCAGTGGCGGGGGGCAGAGGGGAAAAAAACTCTTCTCCCCTGCTCCCTGCTCCCTGCTTCCCTACCTCCCCCCCTCCCCCCCCCCCCCCTCCCCCCCCCCCTCTTTTTCCC
>NZ_JACKZU010000182.1:0-15927 GCF_014222165.1 Nostoc sp. 2RC | reverse complement strand
GGCACCCTCCCCAAAGCATCGGGGAGGGTTGGGGAGGGGTCTTGTCTATGTGTCGCATTCTTTTTTCAAATTGGTATTATATTAATTTTGCTGTTTAATTGGATTTAAGGTAGATAAATACTTCTCAAAGCGATCGCTAAGTTGTTCCACCGTCAAATTTTGAGTCCAATATTCCACTAAGGCATGACCAAATGCCCAAGCATTTTGTTCGGCTGAAGCGGAATTGTCTAACAACAACGGCCACAAAGATAGTAAATCAAAATTCACTTGGTTGGGGTTATCTGTATTCAAAAGCGAGAACAGCTCATAGGCCATTTGGAGTTTACCAATTACAATTGGTAACTGTTCCACAGGAATTTGTTCTGCCAACACATAAGCCAAGTTTGGAGATCCAGTGGATAAAGTGGAAATAAACTGAAGAACTGGACTTTTAAGCAGAGATGTTAATCCCTTAGTGGTAGCCATTTGAAAAGTGTAGCGGTCGATGATTTTCGCAGTGGCAACAGTGCGGGCTTCCAGGTTACGCAAAAATCGGGCGAGACGCAGTTGTTTTGCAGGGGCGATGGTGTTTACTAGTCCCAAAGACAGCGCCTCAATTCCCCAAGGCACTCGCTTGGTTTTACTGTCAGCCGTAACCACAGGAAAAACCAAATTACAATATTCATTCAGCAACTTAGCCCGGTATTGAGTAGCTTCACGAATCGCAATTTCCTTGGGACGATCGCCCCATTCCCAATCATAAGGCGGCTGCCATTCCCGGATGGGACGCAGGCGATCGACTTGAGTCACAACTGCGATCGCTGGTAAATCTGCAATTTCCCCTTTCATATCTTGGAGAAAGTCCACATCCATTTGCAACGCCGGGTCTAGGGCTGGGGTAACTAACAACAATAAATCCGCGTTAACTGCATAATCAAGCACTATATTCCGGAAATCTGTACGGTTGACTTGTTCGTATCCAGGTGTATCTAAAAGCGTCAAAGTTTCCCCACTTGGAGACTGCCATTGGTAATTTTGAATGCGATCCGTACTAGGCAAAACATCCACAATAGCCAAATCTGCTTGAAATAGCGTATTAATTAAACTGCTTTTTCCCGAACCTGTGCGCCCCACCAACAGAATATTTACCGGTTTTTGTTCAACCACCTCAGCAGGTTGGGCTTGAGTGAGGATTTCTTTGAGTGTTTGGGTTTTTGCTTTGGGTAAAGTTGGTGTAGTTGAAGATACTGAAATTGCTGACGTGCTACCTCCGTAGAGAGCGATCGCTTGCTTGCATAAATTCCTCAGGGCAACTTCCCGCAATAATTGGCTCAAATTCACCAATAATTGTTCAGTAGCGCGATTACTAGACCCTTGGCTACCTTGTTTCGCCACCGCCGCTACCGGATTTAATAGCCACTGCGCCCAGTTCCAAGCTTTCCAGAATTTCCTGGCAGATGGTTCTAACTTCCGGTAGACTTCATAAGCTTGGTATGCTTGTCCCACCGTTACCTGATTAAGTACCGGAGATAAATTTTGCATCCACACATCCACATCATCCACCGTTCCCCGAATCAGCCCGTAAGCTTGGGGTACGTAAATATTCAGCAGCGGGTATTGAACCTGGGGATTGTAAATATGAGCGATGGCTACAACTAAATTTTGACATCGCGTCCAAAAAGTTTGCCAATCTTCCCACAGGGGGCGATCGCTTTGTGCGGCTTGCAAAATTTCTTGCAAAGCAGCTTCGGCTTGCTTAGTAGTGTCACCTCCTGCTGATACCACCGTATCTTCCACCGCCGATTCCAATTCTTGCTGCACCTCAGCCAACACAGCTTCCACCTGTTGTAAGGCGGGTTGAGTCCATTTAACCAACAACCAACGCCAGCCAACAAACAAAAGAGTGAACACAGCCCAAATCCAATTAATACCCCACGCATGGATTTGTAAACCGGCGGATACCAGCAAAAAAATGATAATAAAAGCGATGGGCATTGCCAACACAACCCATTGCCACAGCTTTAATCGCACCATTACCCTACACCTTTTAAATCACTCTTGTAAAAAGTTTATCGTTTTCGATTTGGGTAGGATAATCGTTCTATGGATTGAGTTATGAGTTATGAGTTATGAGTTATGAGTTATGAGTTATGAGTTATGACTGATGACTGGGGGTTTTAGCAATGATTTGCGCGGAGCTTGGCTGTTTTTTTAGACAGTAGAATATTTAAGGCTGAAATCTTTACTGTGATTGTATTTGAGCGATTTTTGCTAAAAATAGATCCGCGCAAGCTTTGAAAAGGTTGTGTTATAAGGTTTTCAACGATTTTTGTTTAACCCAAATCTTGACAAGCGATCGCTCAAACGTTAATTTTGAATAGACCCGCGCAAACAGGCCTTACAACCCTGTTTTTGCAAGCCTCCCAGAGTCTTGCTGTCTCCAATAACAATTTGGAGGCGAATTAATGGAAACGCATTGGGGACTGTGCAAAACTGGCTACAAGGTCGTCTCCAATAACAATTTGGAGGCGAATTAATGGAAACTCTTCGTAGTCCGACATAATTTCTACTAAGTCAGTCTCCAATAACAATTTGGAGGCGAATTAATGGAAACGAATCGAATTACAGCGATGGATTTTTCCACAGAAAGTCTCCAATAACAATTTGGAGGCGAATTAATGGAAACTAGATTGAGCGATCGCACTCATTTCCTCTGAGAAAGTCTCCAATAACAATTTGGAGGCGAATTAATGGAAACTGGCATCAAAAATAGTGAAGGTAACTCATTTGATAGTCTCCAATAACAATTTGGAGGCGAATTAATGGAAACTTTAGAAGCCACGATGTATCCTAATGCCATGATTGTCTCCAATAACAATTTGGAGGCGAATTAATGGAAACGATAACTGGGTGGGATTCCCACACTTGAATCGGAGTCTCCAATAACAATTTGGAGGCGAATTAATGGAAACAACCTCTTAAACGCCGTATTGAATTCGGTCGTGGTGGTTGGCAGTCTCCAATAACAATTTGGAGGCGAATTAATGGAAACATGCTCTCAAGTATTATTGATGATAATTTTGATGTCTCCAATAACAATTTGGAGGCGAATTAATGGAAACTCTCGAAACTGCCAGTACAATTCTGCTTTTAAGTTGTCTCCAATAACAATTTGGAGGCGAATTAATGGAAACAATTTCATGTTTTTATGCTACCTCTAGCCCATTTCGTCTCCAATAACAATTTGGAGGCGAATTAATGGAAACATTCTCTCAAAATAAGTATAAATAACAAAATCTTTAGTCTCCAATAACAATTTGGAGGCGAATTAATGGAAACTTCCAAGACCTCACCGCTACAAGGTACAGTACCAATACTAGTCTCCAATAACAATTTGGAGGCGAATTAATGGAAACTAGAATTAACCTTACCCTAAATCTGCCCTAAAATCGTCTCCAATAACAATTTGGAGGCGAATTAATGGAAACATGGGAGAAAGGATAGCTAGAGTGGAAGCGAAGGGTCTCCAATAACAATTTGGAGGCGAATTAATGGAAACAACACCGCGATGCAGTCAGCCCTTGACCACTTAGGTCTCCAATAACAATTTGGAGGCGAATTAATGGAAACTTGATTTCATTAAGCGCTTGACTGGCTGTACTATTAGTCTCCAATAACAATTTGGAGGCGAATTAATGGAAACACTCGCCAACAATCATTTCCTTCAAAATCAGGACAGAAATAAAGTCTCCAATAACAATTTGGAGGCGAATTAATGGAAACTTAAGCAATTCTGAGTAATTATCCCCGACTAAGGTCTCCAATAACAATTTGGAGGCGAATTAATGGAAACTTTTCCTGTGGAATCTTCTCAAAAACATCAATGTCAGTCTCCAATAACAATTTGGAGGCGAATCAATGGAAACATACGTTCATAAATTTTAAACCCGCTCAAGCGGGTCTATTTGTTTAGATACTGTCTATAATCCAATACGATTTAGTTAAGCATTTCTTCCTTCTCTTTGCGTCCTTTGCGTCCTTTGCGGTAGCCTGCGGCAAGCCGCTACGCGTCTACGTTAAAAAAATTGACATTGACAGAGACTTTTAGCCTTAACTAAACCGTATTAGTTTATAATCCAATACACTTCAAATAACACCAAAACACTTGTATACGGCGATTTATCGCGTCTAGTATTCCTCTGTCTTTCTTGATAAATAGAAGAACTAAATTAAACCTAACTCGATATCGCCGGGTTTCCACACTTCGACAGGCTCCCTTCGACAAGCTCACGGCGGCGCAGTGCATCGCTGCGCTCAACCCTCTTGGAATAAGCTTAACGAGCATTGAGCAAAGTCGAAATGCATCTTCTAAATAATTGTGTCCACCTACTTCAACTAAACCTTATTTAAAATTCTGAATTCTGACTCCTGAATTCTGACTCCTGAATTCTGAATTCTGACTCCTGACTCCTGAATTCTGACTCCTGACTCCTGAATTCTGAATTCTGAATTCCGCCTCCTTATATTTTCCCCTGTCTTTGAAGATAATTGATAACCGTTTCCACACATTGACTGACACTTTCTTTATGAGTTTTGAGAGTGATATCTGGATTTAAAGGCTGTTCGTAGGGAGACGAAATTCCAGTAAATTCAGCAATTTCCCCAGCTAAAGCTTTTTTATACAAACCCTTAATATCTCTTTTAATACAAACATCCAAAGGAGTATCAACAAAAATTTCGATAAAATTGGGTATTTGGAGTTTGAGTTGTTCGCGGGCATCTCGATAAGGTGAAATTAAAGCCACAATGGTATTGATGCCATGTTTATTTAGAAGTCCACAAACAAAACCAACTCTGGTAACGTTAATATTTCTATCTTCACGAGAAAAACCCAAACCTTTAGAAAGATTAGTACGGATAACATCACCATCTAAATATTCACATGGAACTGATAATTCCTCTAGTGCTTTAGTGATTTCGATTCCTAAAGTTGACTTTCCTGCACCAGATAATCCAGTTAACCAGCAAGTGAAGCCTGGTGATTTCAAGTTATTCATATTTGGGAAACTATATGATTATTTATTACAATCAGAATATTCCATTTTATTGGAGGTGTCATCGGCAACACCCTGTTTAGCATAATTACAGCAGCGATCGCCACTACTTTAACAATAATTGTTGACTATTGACTGTTGATAGTTTACAGTTAACGGTTAAAAAATGTCGTTGATTTTCCAGAAAATCGCTGTAGAATATCCTATTGAGCAAAATCATTAGTTACAATAATGAACGCTGATTTGAGCAATGGCGACCATCGAAGTATTTTGATTCAAGCCATACATACCACTGTCAAAGGCAGAGCCAGATACAAAGTAAGTGGACTGAAGCATTCTCCAAGTCTCAAAAACCACATTGCATTGAGATTATCACAGGAGAAAAAAATCGGCCAATATCAGGTCAACGATTTGACAGGAAATGTCCTCGTAATTTTTCATCAAGATTTGAGTCCAAAGGCCATGGCCTTGATTCTCGAAAATATTGTCTTAGATTACACAAAAAAATTTAATAACCTACTTGTAGAAAAACTTGATATCAAAGAAAAAGCTAAAAATTTACCTATATATACACTAAACAAGGATCTGACTCGGATATCTGGGGTTATTTTTTCTTTAGCTGTTTGTAGTGCATTGTTGCACAAATATGGTCTTGATGCCACTATTTTGCTAGCAATCCAAAAGTTGCATACTCCATTTCTCGACAGGCTCATGGTTGGTATCACTTTTTTGGGAGAACCACTAGTTTTACTATTAATTAGTTTAGGAGTGGAAACTAATTGGTTATATAATAATCATCGTTGGCAAGCAACTACTTTGGGTATAGCTACTAGTGGTGCAATGGTTTTAATGGCGTTACTAAAAGTAATCTTTGGTAGAGCGCGTCCAACGCTATGGAAATGGATTATTAATGTTGGTCACCCCAGTTTTCCTAGCGGTCACTCCATGCTATCTTTAGTAGTTTACGGTGTCATCGCTTATATTTTGGCCAAGGAATATCCTCAATGGCAAAAACAAATTCTGGCGTTGACTACTATTTTAATTATTGCCATCGGTTTTAGTCGGCTTTATTTAGGCGTTCACTGGCCGACTGATGTATTTGTTGGTTATGCCGTAGGTTTATTATGCTTAGCCGCTTGTATAATTACCTTAGAACTAGAACAAAAATACCTTGCTTTTCAGTAAAATTGTTGATTATCCTTGGTTATTAATTTATGGCGATCGCTAATCATCTATCAATCAAATTAAAAGGAAAAATTAATCTTAAATTTATATTTTCTCGGTCTTTTAGTTTTTGTCTAATTCAGTAATTTTTCGATTGGTATTTGTATGCTTTATGGCGAGCTTAACATTATGTTTATAATTCTCCGATTTCAATTAGCTAAACTTCACATTTTAGAGTAAAATTTATTTCTTCATGGTTAATCAAGAAATATAGCGTTTGTCTTCACTATTTCTTAAATGCAATTTCATTGATTATACCATTGTAGTAACAGCATAGAAAACTGATATTAGAGAAGTAGTTGTCAAAACATAGTTTGTTAAATCATGAATAAAAAATGGGCTGTTAAACGATTTACAATCAATCTCGCATCAGAAGAGGCGCAAAAGCTTGAACAATACTGTTCAACCACAGGAAGGCCAGCAACGGATGTCATTCGCGAGTTAATTCGCTCTCTTTCTACCAGTGAGGAAAAACTATCTCAAAAATAAAGCGTATTTTTGGAGCTAAGTAATAGACCATAAGAAAGATTAATTCTCAAGTTTTAAGCCTCTTTCCTATCAGGAGAGAGGCTTAGAACATTTTTCTACAACTTATAGCAGTCAAAGCATAGTTTAGGACATAAATTGACAGTAAAACCCAGACACCAAGAAACTTTCTTTCCCTATTGCCTATTGCTTATTGCCTGCTATACATAATACTCCTCAATCATTTACAAAATTTAACTCCCTACACCGTTGTTTGACTACAGTCAACACTCAACAGTCATCAGTCAACATCCACCACCGATATTTTTCACAAATCAACTAAGATTGCTATCAATTAGTATCGCTCTAATTCCTACATCAAAAGCGATGTTTGACGACAAGACGCTTTGCGTCTACGCCACAAAATTGATTTATCAGGTAATAGGTAAGTCTCCATCCGGTAAAATATTATCTATACTAAGTACCCAGGGCATACCTTTGTCAATTGGAGAACTAACAGTAATTCTAGCTCTGTTGCTAAACTGTTTTAACTTCTCAGCAAAATGGGGAACACTTTTCATAATGTTGCGATAACTTTGCATATCGTGACAAACCATAATTAATATCAAAATGCCACCATTGATTTGGAAATACCAATGACAACTGCATAACAACATACGTGTCACATTGTCACATGCCAAGAAAAAGCTTTTTTTAATTGCTTCTTCAAGTTGTCTGAATAGTAATTCACTGACTTTGATTGTTTGATTTGAGGGCAAATCATCTGGAGGTAGACAAGATTTATTCATAGAACTTTAACCAACGCAAAGTACGACAATGATTCTTTGCACAAATATTGCAAAACCATTCAGCCTTCACATAGAAACCCTATTTGATTGGATGAAAAAACTCGCCATCAACTGGAAAAAGCTGATTCCCTGCCTATATATACCAATTCATCGCCTACTGACTCCCTATTATCTGAGAGTAAAATCAAATCGGATTGCCATAGCCGATTGTGCAATAAATATGTGCATATTTGTTTAGCTGAAGCAGTAATTTTTAGTGAGGCAAAACTTACCCCAAAAGCGAAATTTGTTGGTGGTGTATTCTTTACGGTTATACGCTGTAGTCACATAGGTTAGGCACTATTAACTGCTTTGAGCAATCAAGTAAATGGGTTGATACTTACTACTCATTTGCTATAACTCACCTATCAAGCATCAAATACTAAACCTATTTAAAAAACAGTGTTCGACGCTACTTTTTGCTAAAAAATTTGGTAAAAACACAAATCTCAAATAAGTCCTTTAGTAGTGATGGCCAGTAGTTCGCTTTCGTGACTTAGCTCTTTAAAGGGGAAAGGGAAAAGGTTTTAAATCCCTTACCCTTTACCCCTTTCCCTTTCCCCAGCCCTCACCCAGCATTTTTGGGTTGGCAGAGTACTAGCGACTTATGAGCCATAATCAAAAGTTCAAAAAGAGTTTTAGCAAAAAAAATTGCCTTTAGCAAAAAAATTTGCAGAAAATGTGATATTGTTTAAATATGGGGAATCAAAACAGCAAAAGCGCAGTTATGTTGTCCAAGAGAAATAACATAATCTCCAAGACAATCCTTTCGCCTTGAGAGATTTAGTTAGATCCACCAAACTTTTGGAACTGTTGTAAACGTAGGTTTTAAAGGGAAAATCAGCAAACCCTGGCATTCGCAACTGTGAGTAACTTCACCAAGATCATGTCTGCATTGCAGGGAATATGTCGATGTCAGGCACGCATCGCATACTTCCAACCACCGTATAATACCAATTCACCAAAATATTGATACAGATACAATAACTTGTACGGGCGAACGACTGTACCCTGTGGGAAGGCAGAGCCTACGCCGTGACGCTTGTATTTGTATCACTTATAAAGTGAAATGATATTACAAGTAAAAAATATTTCATAGCAGACAGTTAACTGTTGACTGTGAAGCGTTAACAGCCAACCACTATGTGATGTTGTTTCTTTTTAGTACTTCCGTAAATTGCAAATATGGTTAGTTGTGTAGTTTAAGGGAAAACTCTGTGTCAATTTGAATTACTGTGGCGATCGCTATTATGGTATTTCGGATTTTCCCTTCGCGTAGCATACAGTAGATTTAGTAAAATCTCAATCGCTTCTGATTAGCACAATAATATTTTAATTTTTTGTGTGGATGAGCCTGCTTTTTATAATTTTGAGCGAAATTTCAGCTCGAAAACTAAACTGCTTGAGACTCACAAAAATTTAAGTAATTTTTAAATGTAAAATCATGTTATTATTAAATTATTGAGAAATATTTTTAGTCAAAGATTTTAAGCAAAATTCATATAAAAAAGTTCAAATAAATGATGAACTTTTAGATCCATAACTGTAGGAGTAGGTAGAAATTGAAAATTAAAGCGTTGGATGTCAAAGCTGGCGATCGCATTGTTGCATACTGCAAGAATAAACGGCAAATTTGTAAAGTCAAACAAATTTTAGATCTAGGTCAGAACAATGTCACACTGTCAGTATTTACAACCGAACATTATCGTGGCTGCTTAGTTTCATGCGTAATTAGATTTCAGTGGGACGCTTTAGTTGAATTAGCAAGCTAATATTATTTTTTATTAAAAACTTTCTCTTCCCCACAGTACTTATGTGGGGAATTTATGACTCTTATCACATTAAAATTGCAATTTATAATCTGCTTCTAGAGTAGTTATAAAAATACAAAAATGGTGTAAACACTTACACTTCCACTCATTTGCGGAAATTTCTCTTATTTTGTCTATGCCGTGCAACTTCTTTACGCTTACGTTTTTGTTCTGGCGTTTCAAAATGACGATTTTTCTTCATATCTGGGAAAATACCCGCCTTAGAAACTTTTCGCTTAAAACGACGTAAGGCTGATTCAATTCCTTCACTATCGTTTACTATTATTTGGGTCATTCTATTTCCTTACTTAATTATTGCTGGTTAGTCTTAAACCATCCAGACAATCGAGTAAAAGCCTGTTAACAATAAAAACAAAATTTGTGTTCGATTTTTATTCTTATCTTCAACCTTAACACAATATTTAGTTACTCTACAGAATATCTTTCTCAAGTCTGAGTGGTAGATTGTACAAGGATCGATTTTCTATTCATACCTGAGGTTTAGGCGCAGTATTATGAAACTCGACGATATAGACCGCGTATAGACAAGTATTGTATATCACCTTATTATATGAGGTTTTCAGATTGAATGAGGGCGATGCTAAAGCAACACATTACTAAAAATTGCTAAGATTTATACTTATCTATTGAATTAACTTTAATAAAAGATAAATAAGTTATTTGTGAGCAATAATTCCAAAATTGGAAAATAATTTGATTCACGAAAAATAAATTAGAAAAGTTGTGCTAATCTAAAAAATAGGAATCGAAAGTAAAAATGCAAAAAGACTTCAAAAAAGTACTTTTGCTCTGGTAAGTCCGCTTCAATATCGTTATCTATTTTAGTAACGATAAACAAAAACCAGATCAGCAAGGTAATCACCTAGTAAAGGCTTGAAGTCAATCATAGCTTGTTTCGGTAATAGCCAGTAATATTTGGCTATGCTAGTTAGTTAAAACGCCAGATAAAATTATTCTTAGAGTCGAGGGAGAAAGACTCTTAGGACATTGTGGCAATCCGAAATAAATTAGAACGGTTACTGAACTTAGGATAAGCGAAATTAAGTGTTTTTCGCAACTATAACTATGTTCTAGTAATTGCTTACTCTGGAGGTTAAAACTTCCAGCATAGTAGATACCGTTCCACACAATTAAGGAATTTAACTAGATTATCAAAATTCACTGATACACCGCCTAAACCATAGTGAGAAAGGTTATCAATGCAGAGAATTACCTTGTAAATGAGGAACGAGAATGATTTCCCTGCATTAACAGCGATAGGATTAAGTGATTTTTTAGGAATAACTGGAAGAAACATCAAGAAGCGATCGCTCGGTATTTTAGGATATCGAGTGAGACAACTGTGGCGTAAGTAACATAGGAAATATGTAACAACCATTAAGAGTAAATTGCAATTTTGGTTGGTTGGGTGCAGGGTAAAAACCCTGTCAAGGTTGAAATTGCTACTGTAAAAACTCTGAAGGCTTGAGCAATCAATGGTCATTTAGTTACAACAACCTACAATGCTTATACCAAGGTTTTTAAGCTTCAGTCAACAAAACCAGATAGATATTTCTCCTGATATCAAATCCCAGCAACAATATCCAATGGAAAGCTGGAGAGAGTCATATTTGCATTCTTCCTAAAACATCAAATCCTCGTCTATCCAATCTCACTATTTTTGACTGGTGTGTTTATTGGCAAACGCTATGTGCCAACACAACCAAATGTTCAGTCTTAGGTAAATCTTCACTTCCATCAACCAATTAATTCTAGGAAAACACAAACCATGTCTATCGATAGCAAAATCAGACAAATAGCTTTCTACGGTAAAGGCGGTATTGGAAAGTCTACTACCTCTCAAAACACTCTGGCAGCTATGGCAGAAATGGGTCAGCGCATCCTAATTGTTGGTTGCGATCCTAAAGCTGACTCCACTCGTTTGATGCTGCACAGTAAAGCTCAAACCACCGTTTTGCACTTGGCTGCTGAACGTGGTGCAGTAGAAGACCTCGAACTTGAAGAAGTTATGCTGACTGGCTTCCGTGGTGTAAGGTGTGTAGAGTCTGGTGGCCCAGAACCAGGTGTAGGTTGCGCTGGTCGCGGTATTATTACTGCCATCAACTTCTTGGAAGAAAACGGTGCTTACCAAGATGTTGACTTTGTATCTTACGACGTATTAGGCGACGTTGTTTGCGGTGGTTTTGCTATGCCTATCCGTGAAAACAAAGCACAAGAAATCTACATCGTTACCTCTGGTGAAATGATGGCGATGTACGCTGCTAACAACATCGCTCGCGGTATTTTGAAATATGCACATACTGGTGGTGTGCGTTTGGGTGGTTTGATTTGTAACAGCCGGAACGTTGACAGAGAAATCGAACTGATCGAAACTCTGGCAAAACGCTTAAACACCCAAATGATTCACTACGTACCTCGCGACAATATTGTTCAACACGCTGAGTTGCGTCGGATGACTGTTAACGAGTACGCACCTGACAGCAACCAATCTAACGAATACCGCACATTGGCTACCAAAATCATCAACAACCAGAATCTTCAAATTCCTACACCAATTGAAATGGAAGAACTAGAAGAATTGTTGATTGAATTCGGTATTCTTGAAAGCGAAGAAAATGCTGCGAAAATGATTGGCACGCCTGCTGAAAGCAATGCACATTAAATAGTGTGAAGGATGATTACTTCTTAATTTTCCTTAGTTTTTATCAGGTGTAGAACACCAAAGATTGCTACCCATTCATGGGTAGCAATTAACATATTCTGATAACATCGAAGTTACTAAGTAGGTGGGCACAATTATTGAGAATTTGATATCATGTTATAATTATTTATCAAAAAAATTCTCCGCGTAAGAGCGTCAGTCTAATGATAAGTCTTCAACCGGACATGATATGAGATAAGGCTATTCCTATAAACCATTAAAATAGGAACTGAGATTTACAGCATCTACCTAAAAAATGCTGTAAATCTCAGTCCCGAAAAAAAGCGGGCTAACCGCTAATGCCTGGTTAACCCGTGCAGCTTTGGGAACGCGCAGAGAAATTGTTATTGCAATACCAACTTCACATTGGCGTTTTGTAGACCGCGCTGTTTTACTTCAGCCAAGGTCTTGTTAACAGCATATTTTTGGTTAATGGAGTTGATCAACTCGGTTTGGTTGTGCTTCTTAGCAACGCCCCAGAGGTCAGCGATAAGGTCAAAAGAACCATCGCTGTTGCGAGACCAGCCAAGGTCATATTCGCCTTCCAATACGGCAACGATATCAGAACGAACGCGCTGACCGTTATAACCACGGACATCAGCTTCAGTCTTTACGCTGATACCGAGGTCGCGCAAAGAAGCTTTGAGGATTTCGGCATCGGTGATCTTGGTACGCAGGGTGCTAAAGTGAGACATTTGGGTTTCCTCCAATGAGAAGATTGAGAAATACGACAACGGTTTGTTTTGGACGAAGCCGCACTTAGCAGGAGGCGGCTTTTTTCATAACTGCTAGCCTGAAAGCTAGCCTTTCCCCCTGGGATGGCAGAGGAAAGCTTTTAAAACTCCATTCGCTGATATTCAGCAACGGAGGATGCTGCGGGACGCGCTCGCTGTCTGGCCCAATCTCTCAGAGCCGTTACTTGTTCTTGCATCGTTCGAGACAGCGGCAATGTTGCTTTTAGCGCAGCAATAATATCTAGTTGTGTGAACTCCCGATCTTGGGCGAAGGCTTCATACATCGCCGCCACGATCGCTTGCTCAATTTCTGCACCGGAAAAGCCATCGGACATCTTAGCTAGTTGCTCAAGGTCAAATCTAGAGATGTCTTCACGGCGCTTGCTTAGGTGAATATTAAAAATATGTTGGCGTTCTTCTGGAGTTGGCAAGTCCACAAAGAATATTTCATCAAAACGCCCTTTCCTCAAAAATTCTCCAGGTAACCTTTCCACTCTGTTTGCGGTTGCCATCACAAACACTGGAGATTTCTTATCTTGCATCCATGTGAGGAAAGAACCGAAAATTCTACTCGAAGTTCCACCATCAGAATCCGAGGAACCTGCACTACCAGCAAAAGATTTATCTAATTCATCAATAAACAAAATTGCTGGTGAAATAGATTCTGCTGTTTTTAGGGCGTTACGCAAGTTGGCTTCACTTCGCCCCACCATCGAGCCGTCATAGACTCGACCCATGTCCAGCCGTAACAATGGCAAACCCCACAGACGAGAAGTAGTTTTGGCAATCAATGACTTACCGCAACCAGGAACACCCAAAATTAACATCCCTTTTGGTTGAGGCAAACCATACTCTCTCGCTCTTTCTGTGAAAGCGTTAGAACGCTGCTTGAGCCATTTTTTTAGCTCCTCTAAGCCACCTACAGCATCAATGGTTTCATCTTCTTCAATGTACTCTAAGATGCCATTACGCCGAATTAGTTGCTTTTTCTCAGATAAAACGATGTCTACTTCATCTTCCGTCAAGCGCCCCGTAGTTACCTGCGCCTTTCGGTAGACTTTTTCAGCTTCATCTTTGGTTAAGCCCAAAGCTGCCCTGAGAAGTTTCTCTCTAGCTTCTGTTGTCAACCGCCGCCCACGATATTGGTCTATGTGATAAGTCAGTACTTTATTCAACTCAGCCATATCTGGCAGGCGAAAGTCGAGAACTACAACTTCCTTTTCCAGTTCTATCGGTACTTGCTGCATTGGTGACATCAAAATGATGTTCTTTTGAGTACCTTTGAAACTGGCGATCGCATCACGTAACGATCTTGTGGTTGCAGGCGCATCAATAAACGGATGTAAATCTTTAAGAATAAATATACTGGGTTCTTTTTGCCGGATAATCCACTCAATCGCCGCCTCTGGAGATACGGTATTATGTTGGGTGACATTCCGGGGTTGACCGTACTCAACAATGCCGTGTGTTACTGTCCAAACAAATACTCGGCGCTGAGGCTTCAACATCTGGGCAGTAGTGGAAATCGCTTGCTCAGCCCGCTCTTCCTCGGAGGTCACAAGGTAGATTAAAGGGTATTGAGCTTGAATTAGGATATTGAGCTCTTCTTTCATACATCGACCTACTTGAGACCTAATAGAGACAGTAGAGACATTGCTTTCAGTAAAGGCAACCGAAATGATGAATTATTCATTCATCATTCCTATCTAGCAAGGAACCAACTCTTCCTCACCCTTGGGATGGGTTTCATCTTCATTTATTTCATCAATGGAAAGATGCTCTTGACCAACTACTCCTGGCTGATTGCCTAAAGTAACCAGTTCCCCATCACGTAAGACTAGTGAGCTATTACAAGTCGGGCACGAATAAACTCTATGAGTCCGCCCGTAAGATGAAGCTTCAACTTCATCTACTAAATCCGAATTAGACAGGTAAAAAGTGAGGGCACGTTCGGCAAGATCTGACATTGCTTGGCAATCGATTGCTGAACGAATCTTCAGTTTTCTGTGCAATTCTGACGATAAATACAAAGTGACCTTTTGCTTAGTTTGCGTTTGCATATAACTCTTTAACGGTCTTACCCGGGTATGTATATTACGTTATCGATTCTTCTATTCATTGTCAAGACAGTAAAACGTTTTGACGGCTATTTCGTTACATTTGTTTACAACATATAGAATTCACTGTGTGAAGTAGTGACATCTTTGGTAAATTGAGTTACTTATAAAACGGTTATCTGGAATTTACCCAGATTTAATCAAGCAGCAGTAGCTTAGCTCTAAAAACGAGATAGAGATCAATACTGCTCGCTTTGTGCATTTTCAACTCGGAATTTGGTTTTGGGAAAAGGTGAGCCAGCGCGGTCTTGGGGGTTTCCCCCATGAGCGACTGGCGAACCCCGAAGGGGTTAAAGGGTAAAGGGTAAAGGTTTTTTCTTTCCCCTTTTCCCCAAAACCCTACAAGTATTGAGATAGAGATATATTTTTTGGTACTTCTAAGTAGGTCGTCGTGAATATTTATCGTCAGGATCGGGTGGGGGGCAAAAGGCACAAGGCAGTCCAGATAAAAAAATTTTTCATTCCCTTATCGTTCTTGCTGTGGAGTTGTACGGCGGCCGATTTTAACGTTGAAGCCATTACCTGGAAAACTTATAGCAACTCTCGTTACGGTTTTGAGTTTCCATATCCGAGTAATTGGAATTCTTTAGCAGGCCCAGAAAACGATGATGGGATTGGATTGATTTCCCCCCAGAACAAAACAGTGGAAATTCGTGGGTGGGCAAGTCATCAGCTAGTAAATTCCATTGACAAAGGCCTACAGTCTGGGAAAAAAATACAACCCAACTTTCAAACCGTCCAAGGAGTATCCGGCGTACTGGTTGTAGAAGTAGATCGTCAAGCAACTTCAATGACACTGACACTAACTCACAATCAAGTGCAATACTATTGGCAGGGACGAAGCAACAGCCAAGAATTTCCAAATTACTACCGTTTGTTCTATTACATTGCTCAGCAATATCGGATTCCGAAGTCTTGAATTATTGGGAATGGGGCATTGGGAGATAAAGGAGATGGGGAGATGGGGGGACAA
>NZ_JACKZU010000181.1:0-16061 GCF_014222165.1 Nostoc sp. 2RC | reverse complement strand
TAAAAAAGTATTGAAAAAAATAAAAAGTATAAATATATACAAAAACGTCTAAAAAATTCTATTTTTTATTTCTTTGGGTATACGTACAATTCAGCAGACATAATGCTACTTTCTTAAGAGTAAGAGAACAAAATTTTCCTGGAAAACAGGATAAAAAGTATTTTTTCAGCCTTGGTCAAGAAAAGTCTGTATGCACTTTTTGGTGGTTAATATTAATCTCCATTTACCCTATATATAATGATGGTGAAATCTCCCAGTTAGAAGTTTATTTAATTGTTGACACAGGAAAAAAGAAGATATAAGATTCATGAAACATGATTAGTGATTTACCCAAGTATTTGACTGTAATTAAATAACTGACGTTGAATGTGAATTAAGTGTTGAAATCCTAAGAATTTGGTTGCTCATTCCAAAACCATGACTTTGAAAAATTTTCAAAACACTTGAGGCATGAGAGACGTTTTTAATTCACATCAGACGCAACTGATGTTTGACTAGGGAGTTGGGCTTTGACGATTTTTGATATCTCAGTCCCTCCAAATCACCTGATCGACGGTGTGTCTACCGATGAGTGAGGTTTAATTGCAGAATAAGTGTCACCAAAATCGGAAACGTTCAAAGCGTCGGGCTATTTACTGTCTCATTCATGAATGCTATTTGCATAGCGTAAGTCAAAAGTACAAATTATATGCAGATCGAGTAGGACAACTCCAACAAAGGGGAATAGGACGCCAGAATGCACTCATTTTAGTGGCAACTAAAACAGCTATTCCGTTAGAAAATGAATGGTTAGAAGCATTTTGGTGCGATCGCTGTCAGGAAACAAAATGGTATCACGTCAAGAAATACGATCGCACCTATGAGGTGGCGATCGCATCCCCACAACTGTGGCAACAAGTAAGTGGTGTAATTCATCCCCAAGGAAACCCTTCCGTAGGAGAGTTTACTAAAAGACAAGCCCGCACAGTCGGCTATAGGTCTAGCAAAGATTTCCGGTGAAGAGTTTAAATCTATCAATACAATTAATATCTTGCCATTATGGAGTCTAAACCAAACTTTGAAGAGATAGATTTTCAAAAATATCTACTCGTTTTACAACGACGCTGGCTTCCTACAGTGGGAATTTTTACAATAGTTACCAGCTTTGCAACCTTATTTGCATTCTCATTGAAAGCATCATATAAAGCAGATGGAAGTTTGTTGATTAGGACAAATGAAACTTCCTCACTCACTGGTTTGGGAGAAGCTATAGGAAAGCTAGAGTCTTTAACTACTACAAATAATCCTTTAGAAACCCAGGCAAAGATTGTAACATCTGTTCCGGTTCTTCAAGAAACTATTAGAACACTTAACCTTAAAGATAATCAAGGTGAACCTTTGAAAATTCGGGATTTTGCTCAAAAACTGAAAATAGAAAATGCCAAAGGAACTGAGATTTTATTAATTTCCTACACAGATAACGATCCAGTTTTAGCTGCCGAAGTTGTCAACCAACTTATGAAAGTTTACATCAGGAATAATATAGAAGCTAATCGAGCTGAAGCTGCTTCAGCCCGGAAATTTATCGGTCAAGAAATACCTACTACTGAAGCGGCTGTCAAAGAAGCCGAGTCGAACCTGCGTAAATTTAAAGAGGAAAATAAAATAATTGCTTTGGAAACAGAAGCATCTATAGCAGTGCAGACAATTTCCAGCTTAGAACAGCAAATTTCTGAAGCTCAAGCTCAATTTGTTAATGTTAATGCCAGGGCACAAAAATTACAATATCAAGCAAGTATTAATTCACAACAATCTGTGACCTTTGCCTCCTTGAGTCAAATACCTGGAATTCAGCAAGTAGTTACTCAACTCCAAGAAGCAGAAGATCAGTTAGCGATTGAGCAAAGCCGTTTGCAGCCAACGCATCCTATGATTATCAACTTGGAAGAAAAAATTACCGCCCTCAACAACTTGCTACAAAATCGCATCAACCAAAATATAGGTAGGAATCAGCAAATTCCTGCGGAAAATTTACAGATAGGAGAACTACGGCAAAGGTTAATTGAAGATTTTGCGCGCACTGAAACCGAACGTGTTGGTTTAGCCAAACAAATTACCGAGCTATCTAATAAGTGGTACGCTTACAAAAAACGAGTAAATGTTTTACCCAGACTGGAACAAACCCAGCGCCAACTTGAGCGAAAGTTGAAAGCAGCTCAAACAACTTACGAAGCGCTATTGACAAAACTGCAAGAAGTCCAGGTAGCAGAGAATCAAAATATTGGAAATGCCCGCATCATCTCACCTGCGTTAATACCAGACCAATCCTCCGGGCCTCGCAAATTGATCATTATAGCGGCCGGTGGAGTTGTTGGTGTGATAGTTGCTCTGATTGCTGCTTTCACTTTAGATCTAATTGACAGCTCGGTGAAGACATTGAAAGAAGCTAGGGAATTATTCCAATACACCCTACTAGGGGTGATTCCTTCAGTGGGTAGGAATATTAAAAGGAATTATCTAGAACAACAAATTCCCAGAATCATTGGTAGAGAAATTCCTCACCATCCTGTTGGTGATGCATACCAAATGCTGCAAGCTAATTTACAGTTTCTCAATTCTGATAAAAAACTAAAAGCGATCGTAGTTACTAGTTCTGTACCTCAAGAGGGCAAGTCTGAGGTGGCTGCAAATTTAGCTGTGACAATGGCTCAATTGGGACAACGAGTACTACTAGTGGATGCCAATATGCGCCATCCCATACAGCATCATATTTGGGAAATAACGAATGCAGTCGGGCTATCGAATGTCATGGTTGACCAAGTTGCTCTGAATGTAGCTATACAGCAACCAATACCAAACCTCTACGTTCTACCTTCGGGAGTTGTACCTCCCAACCCAGTAGCATTGTTAGATTCTCAGAGGATGGCTGGACTAGTCAATTCTTTTACCCAGGAGTACGATTTCGTAATTTTCGATACCCCCCCTCTGGCGGGAATGCTAGATGCTGCGGTTTTAAGTAAATTAGTTGACGGTATCTTGTTGGTAGTTCGTCCTGGAGTGATTAACTATGACACCGCCAATGCAGCGAAAGAATTCCTCAGACAATCAGGGCAACAAGTTTTAGGAATGGTGATTAATGGTATGAATATCAAACGAGAGCCTGACAGTTATTTCTACTATTCTAGAAAATCAATTGAATCAAATGTGTCGCGAAATTCTCTACCTCTAAAATAAAATTGATTGGGGATTATTACAGATATTTCACCTGTTGAAAAAGATAGGTTGGGGAAATAAAAGCTAAGAAAAAAATTTTTACACTTATCTTAAAAAAGCTTTGGCGGACTAATAAAATTGAAATTTTCACCAAGTTGCTTGCATAATGAAGAAAATATTTGAAACAGATTGGTTAGCTTCTCAACCGATTTTTTACAATGAATTAACTGGAAAAGTAAGTGAAAATATCAATGATGTTATAGATTTTAAAAATTTTGATTTTCATCCAGAAGGCTTAAATAACTACCTTGACTTTGGTTATTCTATATTGGAGCAGACTCCGATAAAACACGTTAAATTTCTCAGGCATTCATCTAAATTGCTGATTAATGATAATGGCAAAATTGAAGTGCAATATCTAGACGATCCTGTAGAGAAATGGATCGGTAAAAATGTACAGGAAAATGATGTATTTGACTTACTTAATCAATCAATACGTAATTGGGAAGAATCAGTTGAGGGAGAAATTGTCATTCCAACTAGCGGTGGCTACGACTCTAGATTATTAAATTTTCTGGTAAATAATAAGTCCCGGATTCGTTCTTTTACTTATGGCATTTCAGATAATCAATTAAAATCTTTTGAAGTAGTTTATGCCAAAAAATTATCAGAAATTTTGGGAACTCGATGGGAGATAATTCAATTAGGTGAATTTCATTCATATTTTAAAGAATGGAATGAATTATTTGGAATTTCTACCCATGCACATGGAATGTATCACATAGAGTTCTATCATCAGATGATTTCAAAGCTCAAGGGCAATAATCCTTTTTTGAGTGGAATAGGCGGCGACTGGTGGTCTGGCTTGGTTCCTTATCAAGATAAGATAGTTCACCCGAAAGATTTATATAAAATAGCATATACACATAACTTACATGCTACTAGCGAAGCTTCTTTACTCAAATCAAAACAAGAATTACTGCATAGCTATTATGAATCTCAACGCGAACAATTGCAGGAATGGAATTTTCAAATATTATTGATGGCAAGAATGAAAATAATTTTGATTTCTTATTTAATTAAAGTTCCTAAAATATTATTTGGATTTAATACTTGGGCCCCACTATTAGAGCCAGAAATTGCACTTTCCATACTTGGATTATCTCCTGAACGTCGAAGAAACCGTTTGTGGCAAAAAGATTTTTTTCAACAACATGGTTTAGATTTAGAGTCAAAAAAATTATATTTTAGCCGATACAATACCCTAAATTATCAGGCAATGGAACGAATTCCTTTAAAGCCATTAGATGTTGATTTACTTAGACAAATAATCAAACCAACATACGTCCAGTGGATTAACAATCAAATAACACAACAAAAATTCTTTGATAAGTTTTTATTGAAAATGTATCAAACCCCAAAAATTGGAGGAGCTTTATGGCGATTAGGCATTAAAGATCAACGATTAACAGCCTACGCTGCCTATTTAACTCTTAAGCCTCTGGAAAACTTGCTCAAGACAAAAGAAATGTATGAAAGCGATCGCTATGCCTAATTTTTCATTCTTTGTTAACTAAACCATGAGCAAATTTGAAACTTATGCTCAGCAAATTTAAACTTCAGCAGTTATCACTCCTCAAATCTCGCTCTGGTCTGCGTGCAATTATTACAAATACAGGATGGTTGTTTGCCGATCGCATTCTGCGTATGGGTATAGGTCTAATTGTGGGGGTCTGGGTCGCACGGTATTTAGGAGTACATCAATATGGCCTTTTTAACTATGCCACTGCCTTTGTTACCTTATTCAGTTCATTTGCCACACTAGGGCTAGACAATGTAGTAGTTAGGGACATTGTGCATGATGTATCACATAAAGAAAAAATTTTAGGGACAAGTTTTTGGCTGAAATTATTTGGTGGAGTCAGTTGTTTATTCTTAGCAGTTAGTACCATCTATGTGTTACGCCATGATGACAAAATGACTATCTGGCTAGTAGCAATTTTAGGAACCGCAGGAATATTTCAGGCTTTCGACACCATTGACTTTTGGTTTCAGTCTCAAGTGCAATCGAAGTACACAGTACTTGCTAAAAATACAGCCTTTATTATTACTACTTTAGTCAAAATAGCTTTGATCCAGATGCAAGCATCATTGATTGCTTTTGCCTGGATGACAGTTGTAGAGATAGGGTTAGGTGCGATGGGTTTAGCGATCGCTTACAACATCAAAGGCTACTCGTTCCGATTGTGGCGTTGGAGTTTTCCGGTTGCCAAGACTCTTCTCAAAGACAGTTGGCCTCTGATTCTTTCTGGTCTGACAATCATGATTTACATGAGAATTGACCAGATTATGCTAGGGGAAATAATTGGCGATGGTGCTGTTGGAATTTACTCGGCTGCATCTCGTATTTCTGAAGTTTGGTATTTTATCCCCACAGCAATTGTTTCTTCCGTATCTCCAACAATTTTTGCAGCCAAACAGAATAATGAAGAAGTTTATTATCAGCGCATTAAACAATTATTGGGTCTGATGGTGCTGATTTCTATAGCCATAGCACTACCAATGTCATTCTTATCCGGGCCGATAATTACCATGCTGTTTGGCAATGATTACGCACCTGCGGCCGGCATATTGTCAATTCATATTTGGGCTTCTTTGTTTGTCTTCATCGGAGTAGGGACATCCCCGTGGTTTATTGCTGAGGGTTTGACTCATCTGTCATTACGTAGAACTTTGGTTGGGGCAATTATTAACGTGGTGTTAAATCTATTTTTAATTCCTACTTATGCTGGATTGGGGGCAGCGATCGCTACTGTAATTTCTTATGCATTTGGTTCATTTTTAGTTAATGCTATGCATCCAAAAACTCAGAAAATCTTTAATCTTCAAATTAAATCTATTTTCATATTTCGATAATCTTATTTTTTGATTAACTGGCTTTCAATCATCATCTAATTTGGAGTCAACTAACATGAAATATCAACTTTCGTCCTTAAAAAGAAGCATGTTTGAAACCTTTCAAAATCCTAAATACTCTAGACCAGCATTAAATAACTTAGACCAAAAATTAGAAAAATATCTGAATTTCAAAAATGGTTTTTTTATTGAAGCTGGTGCTAATGACGGTTATACCCAAAGTAATACTTATTATTTAGAAAAGATTTTAGGATGGCGTGGAATCTTAGTTGAAGGAATTCCCAGTTTATATAATAAATGCAAAACTATCAGAAAAAAATCATCAGTATATAACTATGCGCTGGTTGCTAAAAATTTCTCTGATAGTTACGTTGAAATGCATTATGCAAATCTTATGTCAGTAGTGGAAGGTTCTTTAAAAAATTCCAAATCCCAAATCAATCATATAGAAAAAGGATTGAAGCTTCAAGATATTAAACAAACTTATGCTATCAAAGTACCCGCAAAAACTCTTGAATCAATTTTAGATGAATTTTCAGACTTACCCAAAATTGACTTTTTTTCTTTAGATGTTGAAGGTTATGAGGTTAATGTCTTAAAGGGTTTAAATTTAAATAAATACAAACCTCGATATATTCTCGTTGAAGGTATCTTTTTTGATGAAGTCAATTCTTTTTTAGAATCTTCATATCAATTAGTTGAAAAACTCTCGTTCCATGATTATCTTTATCAAATTAAAGAATAGTAAACCATCATCCCATAGTTATGAAAAAACCAGTTGTTTTGATAATTTTTAAGCGCCCAGATACTACTAAAAAAGTATTTGAAGCCATTCGTCAATGGAAACCCAAAAAACTTTTTGTAATTGCAGATGCGGCGCGCACCGACCGTCCGGGTGAAGCAGAAAAATGTGAAGCTACTCGTGCAGTTGTTGAGCAAGTTGATTGGGATTGCGAAGTGAGGGCTAACTACTCTGATGTCAACTTAGGCTGTGCTAAAAGAATTTCCAGTGGTTTAAATTGGGTTTTTGAGCAAGTTGATGAAGCAATTATTTTAGAAGATGATTGTGTACCTCATCCTACATTTTTTCCCTTTTGTGAAGAATTGCTTGATAAATATAAATATGATAATCGAATTGCCTCAATTTCTGGACAAAATGTTCAGTTTGGCCGGAAAAGAACTGATTATAGCTACTATTTTTCACGCTATAACCATTGCTGGGGATGGGCAACTTGGAAACGTGCTTGGCAGGACTTCGACATTTATATGAAGAACTGGCCAGAAATTCAAAAAGAAAATTTTTTAAATGATATATTATTAGACCGCAAAGCAGTTAGTTACTGGCAGAACAGACTTCAGCATGTCTATGATAATCCTTTAAACACAGTTTGGAGTTATCAATGGACATTTGCTTCCTGGATACAAAATCGTTTAGGCATTATTTCTAATGTAAATTTAATTTCTAACATTGGATTTAATACAGACTCCACTAATATTAATTTCAAGCAAAAAAGTCCACACGATAATATGCCCACAGAACCACTGGAGTTTCCTCTCAAGCATCCACCATTTGTATTTCGAGATACTAAGGCAGATGATTTTACCCAAAGGACTTTATTTAATGAAACTCAGTGGCAAATCTTCAAACACAAAATTAAGAAGATGTTAAAAACTTATCAATATTAATCATCAACAAGGCATTTTCATACCCTGGTTACAAACTAACATCGATGGATGTCTATTTTGAGGATCAGTTTAAAAACCCTGGTATATTTCCATGAATGTTTCATCATTCGGTGTTTCTAGATATAGCCAATTAATCAATTCGTTCTACAGGAAATTAGAATACATCTGTATTTTTATATTATTCATTAGTTTCTTTGATACTGATGTATTTTTTCTTCGGGAACCTATCAATATTCTTAGCTATCCAATTATATTTTGTTTAATCATTTTCCGTTGGAAGCGATGCATTTATGTTGGTACGAGAGACATATCTTTACTACTGTTGGTTGGAATTGCATTCGTCTCAATTTTTTGGTCTGATGTTCCAAGCTTTACTTTAGAAAAGTTGAAAGGTCTGCTACGGTCAACTTTGTTTGGAGTATATCTAGCTGCATACTACAAACCTAAAGACTTAATGCAATTACTGGCCTGGATATTTGGCATATTAGCGGTTTTAAATCTAGTGGTGACTTTAGCTATGCCATCCTATGGCATAACTATGATCAATGATGAGTTTTCATGGAAAGGTCTTTCCGCCCACAAACAATATTTGGGTCGCATAATGCTTCAAGGAGCAATCTTATTTTTACTACTGGCTAATACTAATAAGAAATTTCGTTGGATTATGTGGCTTGGATGTAGCCTGACAGTAGTTCTGATAGTACTTTCTAAAAGCAAAACTGCTTGGGTTGGTCTTGCCATTTCACTACTGATTTTACCAACTTTTACAATTGCAAAGTTGTTTCATAAATCTCGTGCCATTATATATTTAATTGTTGTATTAAGTCTTGGCAGTCTCGCCATATTAGCATTTGATAATCAACAAAGTATCAACAGTGCTTGGGAAACAATAATCGTAGATGTTCTCAATAAATCCCCGGATTTAAATGGGCGTGTACCCGTATGGAATTTAGCTATTGAAAGCGGTTTAAAGAGGCCTTGGCTGGGATATGGATATCAAGCATTTTGGGAAACTTCTGAGGGTGCAGCTATTAGAAACGTAACATGGGCGCGTAATACATTAAGTGGTAACTTTCACTCTCACAATGGATATATAGAACTTTTTTTGCAACTGGGTTTTATAGGATTACTACTATTTAGTATTAACTTTTTTACGCTGTTGGTGAGACTGATGAATTTAATTTTCTCAACTCGGAGCATAACAAGTTTTTGGATGCTTGAGTACGTTATACTTATGTTTTTGTTTAATTATACTGATTTACTAACATTTATATCGCCCCACACACTTTGGTCAGTATATATCGCAATCAATCTCTCAACTATCTATTGGCGAAATATGTTTACAGAAAATACAAATATTTCTGAATATAAATTACAAGGATTAGATAATAAATGAAAGTTTTGCTTTTAAATAGTTCTGACTTAAACGGAGGAGCATCTCGCTCTGCTTACCGTTTACACCAAGGATTGATAAGCATTGGTATTAACTCTAAAATGTTGGTGCAAAGTCAAGAGGGTAGAGATTCAACAGTTATTAGTCCGCAAAATAAAATAGGTAAGGAATTTAGTAAGTTAAGACCTCGTTTCGGTAGGTTGCCACTAAAACTTTATCCCAACAAAAAGACATCTGAATATTCTGCTTCATGGCTTTTAGATGGAATTGCTGCCAAAGTTGAAAAGCTTGCTCCTGATGTGATTAATTTGCATTTTATTTGTGAAAGTTATCTGCAAATTCAAACGATTGCAAAATTCAAACAGCCATTAGTGTGGACACTTCATGATATGTGGGCTTTCACTGGTGGCTGCCATTACAATCAAGATTGCGATCGCTATATCAATTCATGTGGAACTTGTCCTCAATTGGGAAGCAACCGTCATTGGGATCTCTCCCGTTGGCAGTGGCAAAGTAAAGCTAAACACTGGAAAAATCTAGATTTCACGATTATTACTCCTAGTATATGGTTAGCAAAAGAAGCTCAAAGTAGTTCTTTATTTAGATCCATGCGGGTAGAAGTAATTCCTTACGGTCTTGATACAAGTAAGTACAAACCAATTAATCGGCAAATAGCAAGAAAACAACTAAATTTACCCCAAGATAAACATTTAGTGCTATTTGGAGCAGTGAATGGTACTAGCAATTACAGGAAAGGATTTCACTTATTGCTACCAGCACTACAAAACTTGAGTAAATCTGGATGGAGCGATCGCTTGGAGTTAGTGATTTTTGGTTCTTCTCAACCTCTGAATCCGCCTGAATTTGGTTTTAAATCTTGTTATTTAGGTAAATTCAATGATGATGTTTCTCTGGCTTTGCTTTATGCCGCAGTAGATGTTTTCATTGCGCCATCAATTCAAGACAATTTACCAAATACTGTAATGGAGGCGTTGGCGTGTGGCACACCCTGTGTTGCTTTCAATATTGGTGGGATGCCAGATATGATTGAACACCAAAGAAATGGTTATTTGGCTCAACCATTTGAAATTGAAGATTTAGCTCAGGGAATTGCTTGGATATTAGAGGATAAAGAGCGACATCAAAAAATATGCGATCGCGCCCGTGAAAAAGTCGAAAAAGAATTTCCTTTAGAATTGCAAGCACGTCGTTATACATCTCTTTATACTAGTCTTTTAAAAGCAGATAAATCAAAATACTGACTAAAATTTTTTGAACAAAATCAATAGATAATGACTTTATTTAAATGCATATTTAAATGAAATAAAATTTGTTATTTTCAAGAGAATCTTAGTGATGATTACATTTTCCAAAAGCAATAATTTAATTAATCTAACTATCAAGCAGATTTACAGCATCACCACAAAATTATTACGCAGCAGTTCGCGAGAACAATGGTTATTACCTTTGATTTTGGAGATACTTAAAGTGCGAATAATCACAAACAACGAACTTAGAACTAACCAGCGAGAATATCATTCAATTGCATTTGGCGATACAGAATATATCAAAACTGGTAACAGTTATGTAATTGGAGAAACTCCAATTGGAATTAGAGATAGATCTAATCAAGAATTTACCTTAGTTAATCCGTGGATATCTGAAGTTGATAATGCTGAATTGGTAGGTTCTAATGCTGTAGGCTTTAATGGGGATGGAAATATTATTTCACCGTCAACTTTGCCACCAAAAGAGCATTTAAATCATAGATTTGAAGGTGGATTACCTATAAAAACTTTATCGATTAAAACTCTACCTGCATTGAAAACCATACAATTAGATACAGCCTGTTCATTAGTTAATCACTGGAGTAAGAATTATTATCACTGGATAGTGGACTGCTTAACACGAATAGAAGGTGTTGAATATTATCAAAAACAAACTGGTTGTAAACCTCTATTAATTATTAATTCTCACCCTACCTCATGGCAAATAGAGTCTCTGAAAATTTTAGGTTATCAACCAGAGGATTATATAGAGTGGAATAGTGCAAAAGCAAAAGTCAAAAAACTAGTTGTACCAAGCTTTCGACGGCAGGGTGAATGGGTAGCACCTAGTTCCTTGCATTGGCTAAGACAACGCATACTTAACAATCTCCCTGCTAGTGAAGTCAATCAAGTATCTTATTCACCAAATATATATATTTCTCGCGCCAAAGCATCAGGTCGCCGAGTAATTAATGAAGATGAAGTCATGAAATTTTTAACACCGTTAGGATTTCTTAGTTACAGTTTGGAAGGTTGGAGTTTTGCAGAACAAGTCAGACTATTTGCCACGGCTAAAAATATTATTGCTCCCCACGGTGCAGGTTTAACAAATATGATATTTTCACCCAAAAACACAACTGTCATTGAATTTGTTACTCCTTGGGTGAGTTCAGGTTATTTTGTGCCTTCACAAATACTTGGCTTTCAACACGGTTGTCTTGAATGTCATCAGCCTTACAGCCAAAAGCTTAGGGAAACAAGAGGTGATTTGATGGTGGATATTGCAAATCTTAAAAGCCTTGTGGAGCAATTTAATCTATAAATTAAATCATAATTTTTCGACATTATTAAAGGAGAATCCATGCCTTTTATAACTGCTACTAATGGTACTATTACAGTGCCTACTGACACACTTGATAATTTGCTTGACAATCAATGTCTTCCTAGTTTAACTCTTGCCAAAATGGATATTGAAGGAGCAGAACTACTTGCTCTCAAAGGTGGCACTTTGCTCCTGAAACAACAATGTCCTCATGTTTGGATTTTAGAGATAAATAATACAGTTGAAAACCTTGGTCATTCACAGCAAGACGTAGTGGATTTTTTAGAGAGTTATGGTTATGGTTTATATCACTATGATGCCGATACCAATCAGATTATATCAATTAATCTGAAGACCAAAACAGGATTGAATATTTTAGCGATCGCAGATGATTATCTTGATTTTGTCCGCCAACGTCTTGCTGATAATTAAGACCAGATAAAATCAATATATTTTTCACTATAAATAACATCATGAAAATTCTTCAGGTTCATAACGCATATCAGCATATGGGTGGTGAAGAAGTTGTTGTGGCTGCTGAAAATCAAATGCTTCAGCAGTATGACCATGAAATTCACCAGTGGATTGTCGAAAATTCCACTATCAGTGATGTTAATTTTTTCACCAAAACCAAAATTGCTAAGCAATCAATTTGGTCTAGTGAATCTTACTTGCAAATCCGTCAAAGATTGCAAGAATTTAAACCCGATATCGTTCATGTTCATAACACTATTCCTTTAATTTCACCTTCTGTGTATTCTGCTTGTGATGATGCAGGCGTTCCTGTTGTTCACACCTTACACAACTACAAGTTGATTTGCCCTGGTGCTTATTGCTTTCGGGATAGAAATGTTTGTGAAGATTGTATCGGCAAAACAATTGCTTATCCTGCTATTATTCATGGTTGCTATCGTAAAAGTACAGCACAAACTACTGTTGCAGTTGCAGGTTTAGTTACTCATAAATTGCGAAAAACCTATGAAAAAAATGTCGATATTTATATCGCTTTGACACACTTTGGTAGGCAAAAATTTATTGAAGGCGGACTACCTGCTGAAAAAATTGCGGTTAAGCCTAATTTTGTAACTTCAGACATTAAACAAGGGGAACATCAGGGTAGATATGTATTGTTTGTGGGAAAATTAGTGCAATACAAAGGAATTGAAACGCTTTTGCAAGCTTGGCATCTTCTTGATGAGCCTATTCCCTTAAAGATTGTCGGTCAGGGGCCTCTAGAAATTTTACTTAAAAGTAATTTACCAAGTGGTGTAGAGTATCTAGGACGTTTACCAAGACAAGATGTTTTGCATCTGATGAAAGATGCTAGTTTTGTTGTTTTTCCTTCTGAATGGTATGAAGGATTTCCTATGACTATTGCTGAAGCTTTTGCAACAGGTAGTCCCGTAGTCACTGGTCGTTTGGGTGCTACCGAAGAAATTGTCAAAGATGGATCTTCCGGCTGGCATTTTACCCCAGGAGATGCTCGTGATTTGGCTCGAACTGTAAAGTTAGCTTGGTCAGATCCTACTGAGTTACGACGTAGAGGTGAGTTAGCTCGAAAACAATACGATGAATGCTATTCTCTAGAAAAAAATTATCAAATGATTATGAGTATTTACGAAACTGCTATTGCTTGGCAAAAAGGTCGTAAATCTTTGTCTGTTTTTTAAAGAGAGAAACTCCAAGCTATTAAACAGAATACATGCGTCAGTCGTCAGAATACAGGAAAGGTATTTTGTGCGACTCGAAGAAACTACGCTATCAGTGCTGGGTCTGAATCCCCTACTGATTAATTCTCAATTCTGAATTCTTATTCAATAACTTTAGTATTGCCTGAAAATGAAAATATCAATCATTACACCAGTCTACAATTCACAAAAAACTCTAGAAAGAACAATTCTGAGCGTGATTAATCAAATTCCCAATTCACAATTGGAGTATATTATTATAGATGGCGGCTCTACTGATGGAACTTTAGAAATAATTCACAGATATGCTAACAAAATAAATATAGTAGTTTCAGAGCAAGATCGAGGCATTTATGATGCCATGAATAAAGGCATATCTCTTGCTACAGGGGACATCATTGGGATTATTAATTCTGATGATTGGTATAACGATGGAGCTTTAAAAAAAGTAGAGGAATTTTTTCGAGAAAATCCACAAATTTCTATTGTACATTCACCTGTAAAAAATTATATAGACGGAGAACACTTAAGTACTTTTGTTCCCGGAAAATTGGAAAACTTGCCTTTCAAGTTCACTGTAGCTCATCCTAGTTGTTTTGTGAAAAAGGAAGTATACCATCGCATAGGTTTATTTGACTTAAATTATCCAATGGCTGCTGATTATGATTTTATATTTAGAGCTTACACCAGTGGATATAAATTTCAACAACTTGATACTCCTTTAGCATCGTTTTCACTGAATGGAACCACGGGTAAACTCACAAATAAACTGAAATTGATTCAAGAAAGTCGGAGTATTTCCACTAAATTTATTACTCAAGCATCAACCAAAATCAAATCCCAGCATCGGGTGTTTTATATAAATTGGTTTTTGCGAGAAATTGTTACTCTTCCTATTAAATACTTCGATCCATTTGTGGCTATCAAAATCAAAGGTTTTTTGAGACACAAAATAGGAAAATTATCCTCAGATGAATATGGAGCGTGGTAATCACTGGATAGTCCCGTTCTTACTTTCCCTTTATAAGTGCTGATTGCAAACGAAAAAAGCAATCAGCACTTTTTTAATGACTTTTCACTCCAACACCAATACAAAGTTATGACTTATTCAACAAGGATCGATATCTGCAATATTCAGATAGATAAGTACTCTTTTGACTGGGTAGTCGAGGCCATCGCACATCAGGCCATCTCACGAGGTACTCCCAAGTATGTCGTAACACCCAATGCACAACATATTGTGGCACTCCAACGTGATGCACGTTTTCGTCGGATATATCAGGATGCTTTTTTAGTAGTTCCCGATGGTGTTCCTCTTTTGTGGGCAGCTAAGTTTTTTAACACACCACTATCTGGTCGAGTCAATGGAACAGACTTATTCGAGCATCTATGCAAAGTTAGTGCTGACAGAGGACTGAAAGTGTTTTTATTAGGTGGTCGTCCGGGAGCTGCAAAGAAGGCCAAAAATGTTCTAGAAACAAGGCATCCCGACCTCAAAATTGTTGGTATTTATTGTCCTTACTACGGATTTGAGTCAGACCCAGAAGAGTTAAAACGAATTAACTCAATTATTCAAGCAGCAGCACCAGACATTTTATTTGTTGGGTTAGGTGCCCCAAAACAGGAGTATTGGATATACGACAATTACCAAAAAGTAGGCATTCCAGTATGTATTGGTATTGGAGTCAGCTTTGAATTAGTTGGTGGAATGGTGAAAAGAGCGCCAAAATTCATGCAAAAAGCTGGTTTAGAGTGGTTTTTCCGGTTGATTATGGAACCTAAACGTTTATGGCAGCGTTATTTCATCGGAAACGCCATGTTTATTGTGCTGGTATTGAAGCAGAAATTCAGGTTGTTGTGGTCTTCTTGAGAGTCAACCTTGTTTTGTTCGTTGACTGTTGACGGTTGACTGTCAACAACAGCAATAGAAGATTTTTTACTTAGAAATCCCTAAATTAGTGTAGTGGTCTATCGCATTAATTTTGCTGGGTTAATAAACGTAGACGCGGAGCGGCTTGCCGCAGGCTACCGCAAAGGGCGCAAAGAGCGCAAAGAAAGAAAAATTAAGAATGAGTTTACCCATCAGAACTAATGCGATGAACCAGTAGTTAGTAGTCTGCCAACCCAAAAATGCTGGGTGGAGGTTGGGTAAAGGTTAATGGTTCGACAAGCTCACCAACCGGGAAAAGGGGAAGGGACAGGACTTACCCACAGGCAACAGAAAATCTAACCACAGAGGACGCAGCGAAAAGTCGGAGCGCCGGCTTCCGGCGTACACCGAAGGGGTTGCCGCAGGCATCTGAACTTTTCAAGACAGAGGACACGGAAGAATAAGAGCAAGAGAGAGTTTTTGCGTAAGTCCTAAGGGATTTAAAACCTTTCCCCTTTCCCCTTTCCCCTTTCCCCTTTAAAGAGCCAAGTTTACTTGGCGAACTGCTAGTTCGCGTTAGAATATTCTTTTTTTGGCAACCCCTTAGAAAAGAGAATTTGACATCCTCTCCCGCTACATTGCGGAGCAATTAGCGGGAGATTCCAACATTACTGTTGGTTTTTCCTCTTTCGATGAGACGATTTATTCTTAGAAGTGACCTTCCGAG
>NZ_JACKZU010000823.1:0-329 GCF_014222165.1 Nostoc sp. 2RC | reverse complement strand
ATGACAACACCATCAAACTCTGGGATGTCAGCACCAGCAAAGCCATCAAAACCCTCACAGGGCATAGCAGTACGGTCAATAGCGTAGTCTTCAGCCCCGATGGCAAGACACTGGCTTCTGGCAGTTCAGACAAGACCATCAAACTCTGGGATGTCAGCACCAGCAAAGCCATCAAAACCCTCACAGGGCATAGCAGTTGGGTCAATAGCGTAGTCTTCAGCCCCGATGGCAAGACACTGGCTTCTGCAAGTGATGACAACACCATCAAACTCTGGGATGTCAGCACCAGCAAAGCCATCAAAACCCTCACAGGGCATAGCAGTAGGGTC
>NZ_JACKZU010000822.1:0-329 GCF_014222165.1 Nostoc sp. 2RC | reverse complement strand
TGATGGCGTGTAAAGCTTGCTGTGAATACGATAGAGGCGAATTTAGTTGATAGTTGAAAAATGAAATGTTCCGGTTTAACCATTAGCAATGGTAAAACGGGAACAGGCATCTAAGAGAAAATAGGTCGAATGAAAAACGATAGAGAAGGTCAAGCAGCTATTCTCACCAATGCGGATTACTCGAAAATTCGCACTAAGATTATAAGCCGCAAGTACAAGTTACTTTTTGATTTAGCTTGGTATACTGGCGAGCGCTGGGGAGCGATTGTCAAGCTACGAGTTGCTGACGTTTATACCCAGGATGGTACACCAAGGGAGTATATCAATTT
>NZ_JACKZU010000821.1:0-329 GCF_014222165.1 Nostoc sp. 2RC | reverse complement strand
ATGGCTAATAGTCTCTAAATGCTCTGCCAAATTGGTAATTGTATAATTAATTTGACTACTTAATAAGTATTGACAGTAATTAAGTTTTGTAAATCTCATTACCCTAAGCAACATTTATCTAATACAACCTCTACCTATTTAATCATGAATATTTCATGCTTTGTTTCCTTTTGCAGCGACTTTTTATGCTTAGACAAAGCTTTCGGAATCCCAGCTAATCAATACAATAGTACTATAAACTAACGATCGCCCCGTGCTAGTTGCAGTACTTGTAATAGTACACAAATACTATGATTTAGCGATCGCCTGTGCCAGTTGCGTAAGTCCTG
>NZ_JACKZU010000180.1:0-16090 GCF_014222165.1 Nostoc sp. 2RC | reverse complement strand
GGTTAAAGGGTAAGGGTTAAAGGTTTTTTCTTTCCCTTTTCCCCTTTCCCTTTCCCCCAAAACCCGACAAGTATTGAATAGGGTTCAGTTAAGGGCTAGTGGTAACATTTTTAGGTTTACTAGACGCGATTTATCGGCGTTTCTACAAGTGTTTTGGTCTTATGTGAACTGTATTGGCCTTAATGGGATGAATCTGTGAATTTTTCCATCCCTCCAAAAACAATTAACCAAACCACTACCACAACCCAGTGAATTAAAACTATCACCCACAAGGAACCTGTAAGGGCATAGGCAAGTGTACATATAATTCCTAATAATGCAGCTAAACTGAGAAACACTAAATTAAAAAATGTAGACAATCCCTTTTTAAAAAAGGTTTTAGCATTCAATGGATGATAAACAACAAACAATAATAAACTGAAAATTCCCCACAATACCCAATTAAACCAACTGATTATTTCTGTAGGATGAGGCAGCAGAAAAACTCGAAAAATTAATTCTTCTAAAATTGCAGGTGTGAATAAGCAACGCAATACCAACAAGCTTTGATCGAGCAAATTGGCAGACCAAATTTGTATTTGTAAAAAGTTAAATTTCCAACCAAAAGGTATGGCGATTGCACCATAAATTACCAGTAGTAAACCGGCAATTAACCAATCTTGGAGGCTGGGAATTACTAATGATGATAAAATACGATTCAAAAGAATTGATAGCGGTGAAATATTAGTAAAGGGAATCTGAATTTGTCCGAAAATCACTGTTGGTGCAATGGGTGTAATATCAGCCTGCCAACCGCCTACTTGATTGGTTCGCCATACTTGCATTATGGCACCTTGTTTTAAAAATATTGCGGCAAGTTCGTCCTGTGCTTGTCTTGGCATAATTGTTCGCCATGTCGTCAAACCAGCCCAAATACTCCTATCTTGAAATGCTTCCCCAGTACTCTGCCAATCCAAAAATGCTGGGTCAGGGCTGGGGAAAGGGGAAGGGTTAGAGGGTAAGGGATTTAAAACCTTTCCCCTTTCCCCTTTACCCTTTCCCCCACCTAATTCACTTGGCGAACTACTAGTTTTGCCGATTCCCGTACCTGCGAGTATACTAGCTTGACTCTGCCAATCAGCCCTGACTATCCCCAAAGGTGTTAATTGTTTTTCTAAAGCTTGACCTAATTTAATTAACTGTTGAAACCTTGAGGTTTGCGGGTGATTAGAATTGGCATTTAACCAAGTTTGAATTTGAGGACTAGCAGCAACTTGATTTTTAATGGCTAGTATTGCTGCATACAGCGCTTGGCTGGAGTCTTGAATACAAGAAGTAGCAGGTGATACTATGGAAGCGCCAGTACCATCGCCGACTCGATAACGGGCCATTGTGACTTGTAATTGTTGCTGGAATTCATTTAAAGGCGAAAGTTTGACTCCACCAAAATTATAATCTTGGGTTACAGGGTCAAATTTTATCAGAATATCTGATACCGGACGGGTTGCCAGCCAGCCGCGTTGTAAGTTTCCCATATAATCAGCCCATGTATGCGTTGCAGCAATAATTCCATCAGGGTTGTGGGCATAAATTTGGTGATATTTCGTCTCGAAGCGTAATTCGTCAGTAAACTTATCTCGCACAACTTCTGCAATTCCAAAAGCAAAATGTCCGGTGACAGTGTAAGGGACTCCCAGTGTCTCAGCTTTACGTCCGCCAATTCCACCGAATAGGTGGAGTAAAATTGCTTTGTCCCCTTCTTGCCATTTTGATGTTAATTGATTAGATGAATTATTTGTTGAAACTGGATTTAAAAAAAGAGTATTAAATTTACCTTTATTTTTTTCCGTATTTAGCCAATTTGCAGTTTGAATGTAATTCAGTGCTGATTCCTTGCCACTAATGCTTTGATTTGGTTGGATGCGAAATAGAGAACGAGGGGCGATCGCCTGTACAGTAAATACATCATTGATATCTTTAGCACCGTAAATATACCAGCCTTCATTACCCGCAGGTGACTTTTCAATTTGCTGCAAAGTTGAAGGAGGAAAATTTCGCGTATCTATAACTTGTTGGGGAATGCGAATAGTTTCTAAAACTCCATCAAACTGATGAGAATTAGGGTTGTAATGCTGTACTAAAAAATAATCACTATCCTTGTGATTTTTAGTTGATGAATAAGTTGGCGGATGGGGTTTAAGAATTTTTACCAAACCATAAAATCTACCAGTCACCAAAACAGGTTCTTGTTCAATCTGTAAAAGTGGTTGTTCTGGACTTTCTATATAAATTGTTTGGGCATCTAAAGCAACAATTGTATCATCATAAGGATTTGCTCCAGCCAAAGAACGTAAACTTCCTACCTGACGCACTCCATTCAGTCGAAAAGGATGAATATTTCCTTGTTTTTGGCTTTGAATGACTTCCGGAGTAAAATTTACATCTCGCGTTACAGCTTGAAGATAAGCTAGTGAATCTTGATTTTTTTTCCATTCCAGACGCACAATCTTTCCTACCAAACTTTGTGCGGTGGGTGGTGCATGTTGTACTTCCAGCCATACCCAATCTAAATTATCTACTAATTGCTGTTTCGTTGGTAAAATTAATCTTCCTACCCAGTCTGCAATCGGTTTATAAAGGTTTGCAGAGGGAATTTTGGTTACTGGGTAAAAACTAGGTTGATTAAAATTTTGTTGAATATGTATTGCATAATTGCTTTTGCGTTCTACTAGCTGTGGTTGTTTTGGAGAAAGTTGCAACACAACAACTAGGGCTAGGAACAGCAACAATAAAAATATTGTTAATTTTAACGTGTTTTTGCGATTCAATCCTGGCCAAGTCAAGGAAATATACCTAGTAGTAATTCGTCATTATTATATTAATATAGGAATCCTATTTGATTTTTGAACAAAATTCCGTACACTTTACTCTTTTATAACCCTGTTGCCTATTCCCTATTGCCTCTTGCCTGCCTATACAGATCAGTTCATTAATCAAATCGGACTGCTATAATACTGGCATTTTAGATGTGAAAAAGACGGTGGCTGAGGAATGTGATGGCGAAGAAAAAAGAGCGATCGCTTTTTTTATGATACAAATACCCTGTAGGGGGGAACTGGTTTCGGGCGAAAAGATTAGGGGCGAACAGCCTTTCGCCCCTACAGGGGTATGGATTTGTATTAAGATTTTGATGAATTGTTATGATGCCAGAAATGTCTCGAATTCTTGTTTTTCTGTGATTTGTGTGTGCTAAAGCGGTAACTCGATGGCAAATTCAGTACCTTTACCTGGGGAAGAATGTACATAAATTATTCCTCCATGTTTTTCTACGACAATTTGCTGGGCGATGGCTAACCCTAACCCGGTTCCTTTTCCTACCGCTTTAGTAGTAAATAAATGGTCAAAAATCTTTTGTTTAGTTTCTTCATTTATCCCTTTGCCATTATCAGCAATTGATATTTTTACGTGTTTATCTACGATTGATGTTGTAATTGTAATGTGATTAGGATTGGCTTGTATTTCTGATGAATTTCGCCCAATATTTGATTCTTCTAGGGCATCAATGGCATTAACTATAATATTCATAAATACTTGATTTAACTGTCCGGGAAAACAATTAATTAAAGGTAAATTGCCATAATTAGTATTTACTTGAATGGCGGGACGTTGTTGATTAGCTTTCAGGCGATGTTTGAGAATTAAAATTGTACTATCAATACCCTCATGAAGATTAAACTCTACTTTGTGTTCTCGGTCGGCACGGGAGAAAGTGCGAAGACTGGTACTAATATTTGTCAGTCTGTTGCACGCTAAAGTCATAGAATCAATAATTTTTGGTAAATCTTCTAAGCTATAATCCAAGTCAATTTTTTCAGCATGGTCTTTGATTTCATAATTCTGGTGGGGAAAATTAATTTGATATAATTTTAAGTGTTCGACAACATCAGCCAAAATAGGTTTAGTTTGTTGGAGACTAGCATAAATAAAACCTAAGGGATTATTCATTTCATGAGCTACCCCAGCAACTAAGTTACCTAATGCAGACATTTTCTCATTTTGTACTAATTGAAGTTGAGTTTGTTGGAGTTGTTGCAGTGTTTCTCTTAGTTGTGTGGCTTGTTTTTGAGTTTTAATTAATAAATCTGTTTGCTTGAGGGCAACTCCCATTTGTGCGCCAATTTGCTGGGCAAATTGAATTTCAAAAGGTTGCCAGTGACGAGGGCGATGGCATTGATGAATACAGAGTAATCCCCAGAGTGTCTCATCTTGCATAATTGGAACTACCAATGATGCCTTGACTTGGAATTGCGTTAATATTGTGCGATGGCAATCTTTGACTACATCTGAGTTAATGTCATTAATAGTGCAAACACGTCCTTGTTTGTACAGGGTAGCAAAGTTTTCACTAAAGCAACAATCTTGAACTTTTACTGCTAAGGCAGAAGTAAATTCTGGTAAGACATCTTCTGCAATAAATTCGCCATATTTGTAATTTTCATCTAAATGAAACTGATAAATTCCGACGCGATCGGCTTTGAGAATCTCACGAATATTTTGAGTGACTGCACCGAAAATTGCATCTAAGTTTAAAAATTCTCGAATTTGAGTGACAACTTCAAATAAGGTTTTTTGTTGCTGGAGAGATTGTTGTAGTTGTTGCGCTTTTTCTTGGGATTCTCGATAGAGGCGGGCATTTTCTAAAGAGATGGCAGCTTGGGCTGCTAACATTTGAATTATTTGCAAGCGATCGCTGTTAAATACCCCACTTGTAAGTTGATTTTCTAGGTAAAGAATACCGACTAAATGTCCTTGATGAATAATTGGCGTACATAACACACTTTTGGGCTGAATTCTGTGCATATATTCGCCAATAATTCCGGGAATATCTGTGATACAGTCATCTATTACAATGGTTTGTTGAGTATTTTTGACGTAATTAATAATTGTTGTGGGAATCTCTTGGTAAGTATCTATTGTTTGTCGGTTAAGTGTGGTTTCTAAATCACCTTGATAACTTCCTTGATGGTTGATTAAAGTCACCGCTTTGACTTGCCAATTACCCTGTTCTTCAGGGAGAATCAAAGCACATTTGTTTGCTCCGGAGTTTTCGATAATAATTTGGGTGAGACTAGCCAAAAGTTGCTCTAATTCAATAGTACTGGAGATAGTTTGAGCAGCTTTGAGGATGGAAGCAAAATTGAGAACATCACTAATGCTGGTGCTGTGAATGGTAGAAATTTGACCGATGGTGCCAATATTTTCTACAGGATTTAAGTTGAATCGTTGCTGTTGCAGGATGGGTTTAAGTAATTGGGGATAGCATTTTTCTAAATTGTCAGTTTTAGCTTTTGCTCCCCATCGAGCGTAGCAGTAATATGCTTCTTGCATGTATCCTTGGGCTGCTTTTTCTTTACCCCAATTCAGGTAAAATTTAGCAGCAAGTTCGTTGGCTATGGCTTCTTCTTGGATATAACCGTTGGCTTGGGCTTCGGCAATGGCATTATCGTAAAGTTCTTGGGCTTGGAGATATTTTCCAACAATTCGCGATCGCTCTGCTTCAACTAGCAAATATTTATGTAAAAAGTTTTGCGAACAACTTTCTGACCAGATTTTGAGTTTGGCTTGATTGCTTTCAATTTGCTGCAACACATCGTTACGCTCTGGTTGTGGCAAACTTAAATAGCGATCGCACAAAATCAAACAACTATAGTAATAGTAACCAGAAGAAGTGGTAAATCCGGCACAAGCATTGAGAAATTTACCAGCTTCCATAACATAGTGAATGTCCGGTTTAAAGCTGTCAATTAAGCAAGCTCGATGCATTTGTAGAATGTAATACGTACCTAGTGCTGTATGGGATTTTAATGCTTGAGAACGCTCGACCCAAGCTTGTTCTGTTGTTACCAAGGTTAGTTGTTGTTCATCTAAAGATTGCGAAAGTTGGTTGACAAAGAAACGGCAGGCTGAAAGAATACTCAGCAAAAAATCATGCTTTAGTTTCTCGCCAATTAGCCAATATTTATCGATGTCCATCGCTATATCTGCGAGGTTTTCACCTTGAAACAGTCGATTAAGAATATTACCGTATAGGTTATATCCAGCGTGGATGATTTCTCCAGATTCGAGTCCTGCGAGGAACCCTTGATAATTTCTCTGGGCTGCTCCCTGTATTGGCTTTGCCCAAACTTGGATACCACAACTGAATATAAAGCAAGCCCTAGATTGCTGAAATTTACTATTGAGCTTATAGCTTAATTGCAGCGCCAGTTCAGCAAACTCCAGTCCGCGCTGGTACTGACCATGTATCAGTCCAATCAGAAAACCGTAACTGGCATAGGCTTTGATTGATTCAGCAGTGTTACCCTGTTCAATGGATAAACGCACAGCTCTAAAGGTCGCGAAACTGTAGAGATGGAAATCAGAGACAATGTAGGCTGGTGGTTGCAAAATAATCAATAATTCAATGGCGACTCGAACTTCTAAATTCGTTGCCGCAGGTAAATCCAACAACGTCGCCAGGGAGCGATTTTTTAAGCTGTCTTCAACAACGGTAAACTCTTGTTGAGCTAATTGTTTCAATGTAGATCTGTCAAAAGTGATGCCCAGACTTTCTAACCCTGACAAACCCGTCTGGATGGATTCTGCAAACCGTCCTTGCAAAGAATACCAATCTACTTTCAAAACATAAATTTTAGCTCTATCGATATTTGAGTTGGCAAATTCCAGTAATATTGACACTGTGTCTTCCAACAACTGAAAATCTCCACTCATCAACGCGGCTTCTGCTAAATTGAAATGCAGATTGAATGCCAGACCATAGGCCGCAGTCTTAGCATCTTTTGTTAACAAATTTATCCCCACTTGTAAGTAAGTTTTTGCCGCTTCATAGGCTGTAGAAGCTTTAGCTTTTTGACCCGCACTTAAATTAAGTTCCGCAAGTTGTTTTTTCTCGGTTTCATCTGAAAGCAAAAATTTGCCAATGTTGATTTGGTTGACTACATCAAAAATTCTGTCCTCTAATTCTGCCGTTGATAGATTTTTTAGTAGTAGTTTGCCGATGTGGTAGTGAGTTGCTTGTTTTTGAGTTTCGGGAATTAAAGAATAAGCTGCTTGTTGAATGCGATCGTGGAGAAATTTATATACAACAATTTCAGTATTCTCTTGAGTAACAGGCTGATTTTCCGAACCGACAAAAAACTTATAAACCTCACTTTGAGGTAAAATTAATCCATTTTGTAAGGCACTCCACAAACTAGCTGCGGTTTCGATTTTTGATTGTTTAGAAACAATGGCTAATGTTTCTAAATCAAATTGATTGCCGATACATGCAGCTAATTGTAAAATATTTTGAGTTGATTCTGGCAATTTTTGTAATTGTAAAGCCATGAATTCAACGACATCAGTGGTGAGCGATCGCTGATTAATTTTTGTTATGTCACATTGCCAATAACCTTGCTCGTAATTAAAATAAATCAATCCTTCTTGATGCAATGCTTTAATAAATTGTGTAGCAAAAAATGGATTGCCCTGAGTTTTTTGATAAATTAATTCTGAAAGTGGTAAAGCTAGGTTTTCTTTACAATTTAAGGTGTCAGCTATTAATTGATTTAATTTTAATTGATTGAGTGATTGGAGAATAATTGTATTAATTGTTGCGCCATTTTTTTGGATTTCATCCAATGTCAACATCAAAGGATGCGCCCTTGATACTTCATTATCTCGATAAGCACCAATCAGAAGTAAATATCGATAATTTGCCTCGCTCATTAAGGATTCCATAAGTTTTAATGAGGCAGAATCAATCCATTGTAAGTCATCTAAAAATATCACCAATGGATGTTCTTTGTTAAGAAATAATTCAATAAATTTTCGCAGTAATAAATTAAATCTATTTTGTACCGCAATACCCGATACTTCTGGCACAGGAGATTGTTTTCCGATAATTAGTTCTAATTCTGGAATAACTTCAATAATTATTTGAGCGTTATCTCCTAATGCTTGAGTAATTTTCCCCCGCCATTGTTGTATTTGTTCGTCGCTTTCTGTGAGTAATTGTCCTATCAAATTACGAAAAGCTTGTACAAATGCCGAAAAGGGAATATTACGGTTAAATTGGTCGAACTTGCCTTTAATAAAATAACCACGTTGTTTAACAATTGGTTTATGAACTTCATTCACAACTGCTGTTTTGCCAATCCCAGAAAAACCAGCTACCAGCATCATTTCGGTAGCACCATCAGCCACGCGGTCAAATGCTTCCAGCAACATTTGAACTTCATTTTCACGACCGTAGAGTTTTTCGGGAATGATAAAGCGATCGCACACATCCCGCCGCCCAATAAGAAAGTTTTCAATCTTACCAGTTTCTTGGAGTTGAGTTAAACAATTTTCTAAATCAGATTTTAGTCCCAATGTACTTTGATAGCGGTCTTCAGCGTTCTTTGCCATCAATTTTGCGATGGTATCAGAAATTACCTGCGGTATTGCTTGATTTTTGATTACATTTGGCTGTTTAGCAATGTGGCAATGCACCAATTCCATTGCATCGTTTGATTTAAATGGTAATTCCCCAGTCAGTAATTCATAGAAAGTAACACCTAAAGAATAAAAATCAGTCCGATAATCAATTAAGCGATTCATTCTCCCCGTTTGTTCTGGAGAAATATAAGCAAGCGTCCCTTCTAAGACATTGGGGTTAATGAGTGTTTGACTTTCCCGTGGTAATAAAGATGCAATACTAAAATCGATTAGCTTTACTTGTTTGGTTGCAGGATTAATTAAAATATTGCTGGGTTTAATATCTTTATGAATAATGCGCTCTTTGTAAAGTATTTCTAAACAATTGCACAGAGCGATCGCTATCTGTAAAAATTCTTGTAAAAAATTGATGTTCTGCTTGCGAATGCCAGCAAAATAATCCTGGAGAGAAATACCTCCAAAATCTTCCATAATCAAGGCATAGCCATTTTCATAAGGTTCCAGACTGTAGGTTTGGATGATTTCGGGGTAGTTGAGATTTTTGGCAATGGTGTATTGATTGCGAAACTCCACAAGTTCGCTAAAGCTAGGATAAGAATTTTTCAACAGTTTGATAATTACGGATGATGAGTCAATCTCTCGTAACGCTCGATAAACCAATGTTCTGGAACCATTGTAAAGTTCTTCAATCAAGCGATATCCCGTAATATAAAGCATCGTACTGAACCTGAAATACCAAATTTAGTATTCCCTAACAAACACAAGATTTCACCATTAGATAGAAACAGTTACATTCATCATGAAACTGCAATAACTATTGCACAGCTTACTGTACTAACTTTATATTTTTATCAAGCAAGTATCTGCTGATATTTCTGGTACGAAGGAACTCTTAAACCCATCCGTTCAAGTTTTGGGTCTAAAAACATTTTGGAAGTGCGGCTTTAAACCCAGAACTAAAATCTATCTTAATGGAAGCCAGCCATTTTCAGAACATACACCTGTTTCGCGTCTTGGAGGGATACACCAATAATTTTCACCATCAAATATCAAACCTTCTTTGATGTAATTTAACTCAGAAATTGGTTGCCATTCCTTATTTCCTTCCTCGTCATAATATCGATACTGTTCCCCTTTTACTTCCAAACCTTGACCTGTTCCTCCAAGAATATAAAATCCGTCTACAATCACAGGAGATGGTGCTTCCAGCAAAGAAGACTCACAAATTGTTCCTTCACCTTGACAACCTTTTGCGATGTTTCCATCAGTTGATAGGCTATAAACTTTACCATCTTTGAAAAGTAATCCTAAGCCACTGCCATCTTGCAAAATAATGGGATTGGAGAATTTTCCGTTATATTGAACCGAACTTTCAAATTTACCGTTAAGCTTAACTATAGTGGTTCCGTCAGGGGCGATCGCTATGGATTGACCAGTTCCATTTCCATTAAGAAAATTAAACAATCGAGTGCCGATAAACGGTAGTTTCTCTTGATGAGAAGCAACCAAAGTTGATTGATTAGTATTTGTCCCCTTTTCAATCGACCAATGCCAAACTACTCGTTCTGTATTAGTGCGATCGGCCATCGTCGCTGAAATCCATAAAAGTTCTCCAGCTTTGTTGGTAAACTCAAATCGACAAGCTCCCACACCCGTCCCCGAACAGTCTTTAACCTCTTCATACCCGAAATCAAATAATTCTTTCACAGAAGTATCTTGGAGATTAGGAGAATCGCCCTGTAAATTGGGTTGCCAACCTTGTTGAATCACTACTTCTCGCGCTTTTTGATATGGCATACCTTCTTTGAGATCTAGCTTGTTCACTGCATTGGCAGAATTTTTAGTTCTAGAAGGGAGCTTCTGGGCTTGATTGGCTTTTGTTGGAGAAGTTTCTTGTGCTTCGCCCCCAGTAGTTTGAATTGGAGTGTAATTATTCACACTCTTGTCCGGCTGCACATTGGGAGTTGCAAAACTAGCGCATCCACTGGCGATCGCTCCCATTAAACTTGTAAAAATAGCTACTCTTAGTACATACGCACATAATTTATTCTTTTTCAACATCAGTTACAACCTATGAAGTGATACATATAATTAATATTATTTTACGCAATTTTACATACTCATTTTTTGTGTGACCAACAGGCAAGAAGAAACAGCAAGCGAAAGCCCGTAGGGACTTCTAAGTAAAAAAATATTCCATTACTATTGTTGACTGTTCGCGGTTCACAGTTAACAGTCAACACATTAAGATTTTCTCTCACCCCAGTTCAAATTCAGTGCTGCTAAAATTGTGTTTCTTGCATAACACAGAACCAGAAACACAAAACGATTATGGAAAATTAGATTTGCAAATGTAGATTAAATAAGATGTAAAACTTGGCTTAAATATCATCTAATGAAAAAAATTATCTTCACTACAGCATTAACTGGCTTGCTTTCACTTTCCTTTACAGCCAACCAAGACTTAATTTTAGCTCAGCCTCCAAAAGTAGCACAAACTCAAAACACAATCATAGCTCTTACCAAAGTGGGACTAGGAAAAATTTGTCCTGGTATGTCCGAACAACAAGTACGCAGCATTCTGGGAAAACCCATTAGCACTAAAACTCAATTTAGCGAGGGAGTTGGCGACAATATCCGAACGCTTCAATACTCAAATATTTCCATATCTCTAGTTCCCTATGTAAACAAGCCTAAAAATTTCTTTGTTTACCACTTTGTTACCCGCAGTCCTAAATTTCCAACTCCAACGGGTGTAAAAGTTGGCGATTCGCAATCCCAGGTAATTAAGCTTTACGGCAAACCTTATATATCGAAAGAAGGTAAAATTACCTTTTTAGGATATTTAGTTGGTAGTCAAGATAGCGCTGCTGCATTCACCTTCCATATCGAAGCTGGGAAAGTCACGCAAATTGAGTATAGCGAGCAGTTAACCTAAGTTGTGTCTTGAAAATAGGGAATAGGGAACAGGGAACAGGGAACAGGGAACAGGGAACAGGAAATTTTCGTGTTGGCTGTTCACCGTTGATGGTTTATGGTTAAAAACTTTACTAACTATGTTGACTGTCAACCGTTAACCGTCAACAATCAACATTTTAATCAAACATAAAAAAATCGGAGGAAATCCAAAGCAACCTCCGCTTTTATGAATCAAAGACTATATTGTTATGGTGGCATATTATATCCAATAATCCCTATCCATCAGGAATATATTTTACTCTCTCAAAAGGTAGAGATGAATTAATTCTGCGTTGCCCGAAATCCTTACTCTTTTATAACTCTGTTGCCTGTTGCCTATTGCCTCTTGCCTGCCTATACAGATCGAGTCATTAATCAAATTAGACTGCTGTAGAGTATTCATGCTTGCAAACATCCTCTGATATCATGTCCGGTTGAAGACTTATCATTAGGACTGACGCGGGGACGGGGAGACGCAAAGACGCGGAGAATTTTTTTGATAAGTGATTAGGCGGACATGATATGAGAATCAGTGAATTTATCTTTTGGCGTTGCTGAGGGGATGATCGAGGTTGACGCAAAGACGCGGGGACACACCAGACGCACGGATTATGGTTGATTCCAAAATCATCCCGCAATTATGCACCATCTATCTTTTAAATTCACACATCCTTTGTTTTACGTAAATCTTTCCAAAGATAGTGTTTTTAATCGCTACTTTCAGAAACTATGTATTCAGATATATTTTCAAAACAGCATATAAAATTCATTGGAGTTTAACAAGTATAAATACATAAATACTACAAAAAATATAATTTTATTTTGACCGCAGCCAGTGATGATAGCGCGTTAATACTTCAGGAAAAAATGATGCCTGCTTTGCCTCTCAACAGTCAAAATCTTCCTTACCCCGACCCCATACACCCCATCATCGTCCACTTTGTGATTGCGATGGTGTTTTTTTCATTTTTCTGCGATGTCGTAGGTTATTTTACCCATAATGCGCGTTTGTTTGAAGTCAGTTTTTGGAATATGTTTGTGGCTTCAGTGGCTATTTTTTTCGCAGTTATTTTTGGTCAATTTGAAGCAGGTTTGGCAAACAATTATCAAGCAGTCCAGCCAACACTAAATTTTCACACGATTATGGGTTGGTCGTTAGCTGTGATTATAGCTAGTATCACAGCTTGGCGTTTTGTGATTCGTAATCGCAATTCCTTAAAAATACCCCCAGCTTATCTTGGTGTAGCAACTTTTTTGATTTGTCTAGTCTTCTTGCAAGTATACCTGGGAAGCAAACTATTTTGGGTATACGGGTTGCATGTCGAACCTGTTGTGGAAGCAACCAAGCAGGGGGTCTGGCAATGAACTCGCAGCTAATCGAACAATTAAGATTAAGGTTAGGGGCTAACGGATTACCTTACGAAATTCCTATACACCCGCAATTAGTACATTTAACATTGGGCTTGTTTATTATCGCCATCTTATTTGATATCGCAGGAGCATTTTTTCATTTAGGGCGACCAATTTTCAAATTTCTCGGTCTACCTGCAATCCGTTCTGGCTTCTTCGATGTTGGCTGGTACAACCTAATAGCAGCGGCCGTTGTGACATTTTTCACCGTTGCATTTGGTTTTTTCGAGTTACTGCTAGCAAATCCACCAGTAAATCAAAAGAGTGATTGGGGTTTGAGTCCTGGTTGGACAATGCTACTACATGGTTTAGGTGGTGTTTTGTTGTTGGGAATATTTGTAGGTATGACTGTATGGAGAGGTTTTCAACGCGATCGCTGGCGCAAAAATGCTTCACGACAAGTACAGTGGAGTTACTTATTAGTAGGTATTGTAATGTTAGGTATTTTATATGTCCACGGCACTTTAGGGGCACAACTAGGCGAGGAGTTCGGAATTCACGTGACGGCGGCCAAATTAATCCAACAGAGTACAAATCGAAATTTGTATTAGTTATTAGTCATTAATCATTAGTCATCTTTGAAGCTATGGAAAGAAATAAAGCTAAATTTAATTTTGATATGTCAATTTACAATTAAATAATTCAACAATGATTTGTCGAATTTTATGGTGAAATTTTTAGAATATTTACTAATAGCTGGATGTATGGCATTGTTGCTAGTTATCAGTCATTGGATTGGGCAGCAAGCATATTCTTGGATGCCTGTGGAAGCTACAGCAGAAGCACAAAAGGTAGATAGTTTATTTAGCTTTTTAGTCTCAGTTGGAGCCTTCATCTTTCTTGCCCTTGTGGGTATGATGATTTATTCAATGCTGTTTTTTCGCGCACCAAAGGAAGACTACACAGAAGGGCATCCATCTAGAGGCGATGTGAGATTAGAAATTCTCTGGACAGTAACGCCAACTTTGTTAGTAATGTGGATTGCTTTTCAAGGATTTAATATTTATCGGCAATTAGATATTTTGGGTTTAAGGCAAATTGTTCATTTGCATACACCTGTAGAATCTGCAACAGCCTACGCCGCAGAAATCAGCCCAGGCGCAGCCCCCCTCAAGCAACCAGCTGATGAAACAATTGAAGTTTTTGTCAAGCAGTGGGATTGGTCTTTCCGCTATCCAAATAATATTAATAGTCAGGAATTACACCTGCCAGTGAATCGTCGTACTCGTCTCAATATGCACGCCCAGGAGGTGATTCACGGTTTTTACGTCCCGGAATTTCGCTTAAAGCAAGATATTATTCCTGGACGAGACATTGACCTTGTAATCACACCCATTCGTGTTGGTAAATATCAACTCAAAGATTCTCAATTTAGCGGTACTTACTTTTCTTTGATGGATGCGGATGTATATGTGGAACCAATTGAAAAATATAACCAATGGCTTACTCAAGTAACTAATCAACCAATGACTATCAAAAATCAGGCCGTTGCTGAATATAGCCAACCGCCGAAGACATTATTTAAAACTAGCTGGTACACTGTCGCACCTGCTGAATCTAGTATTGCTAATCAAAGGAAAGTCAGTAATGACACATGATAATGTTTCTAATTTGGAGAATTCTCCAAACCAGACAGTTGACAATTGGCGACAATATTTCAGCTTTAGCACCGACCATAAAGTTATCGGTGTTCAGTACATAATAACAACTTTCATTTTCTTTCTAATTGGCGGGTTGTTGGCAATGCTGATTCGTGCCGAACTCCTCACCCCGCAATTAAATGTAGTCGATCGCCCCCTCTACAACAGCTTATTTTCTATGCACGGGACAATCATGATTTTTCTGTGGATTATCCCGTTCAATGCAGGTATTTCTAATTACCTAGTACCCCTAATGATTGGAGCGCGAGATATGGCGTTTCCCCTACTCAACGCCATTTCTTTTTGGATTATTCCACCAGCCGGTATTTTTTTACTGTCTAGCTTTTTGTTACCCAACGGCCCTGCAAAAGCTGGTTGGTGGTCTTATCCACCTGTTAGTCTGCAATTTCCTCCCGATCAACCAATTAATGGTCAATTCTTTTGGATTGTCAGTTTAGTATTGATTGGCATTTCTTCCATTATGGGAGCAGTTAATTTTATAACTACAATTTTTTGGATGCGCGCCCCAGGAATGACATTTTTTCGGATGCCTGTATTTGTTTGGTCAGTCCTTAGTGCCCAGTTATTGCAGCTAATTAACTTGCCTTTCTTAACTGGTGCATTGGTATTACTATTATTTGACCTAGCTTTCGGAACCCAATTTTTCAAACCTTTAGAAAATGGCGACCCAATAATTTATCAACATCTTTTCTGGTTTTACTCCCATCCAGCAGTTTACATCATGGCACTGCCAGCCTTTGGGATTTTTGCAGAAGTTCTACCCGCATTTTCCCGGAATCCTTTATTTGGCTATCGTTCCTTAGCCCTTGCTTCCCTGGGCATTGCCTTAGTGAGCATTTTTGTTTGGGTGCATCACATGTTCACTAGCGCTACCCCTGGTTGGATGCGGATGACTTTTATGGTGACATCAATGTTGGTGGCTGTGCCCACTGGTGTCAAAGCATTTGGCTGGACTGCCACAGTTTGGAAAAGTAAGCTACACCTAGAGACACCGATGTTGTTTGCAATGGGCGGTGCAGCAATGTTTATTTTTGGTGGTGTTACTGGTGTCATGCTTGCCGCCACACCTTTCGATATTCATGTTAATAATACTTACTTTGTAGTAGGGCACTTTCATTACATTGTCTTCAACACAATTACGATGGCAATTTTCGCAGCCATTTACTTTTGGTTTCCCAAGATTACTGGACGAATGTATGCTGAAGGCTGGGGTAAATTGCATTTCTTATTAACTTTTATTGGTGCTAACCTGACTTTCTTTCCCATGCACCCACTAGGTTTACAGGGAATGTTGCGCCGCATCTCCTCCTACGACCCACAGTATCAAGGATGGAATATTATCTCCAGTCTGGGAAGCTTCTTACTAGGAGTATCCGTATTGCCTTTCATTGCTAATATGGTGGGTTCCTGTTTATACGGCCCAAAAGCAGTAAATAATCCTTGGCACGCCACTGGACTGGAATGGACAACCACCTCACCACCACCGCGAGATAACTTTGACAATATTCCAGTTGTGAAAAGACCCCCTTATGACTATGGCGATCCCAAATACTCTGTGATTGAAAATTCTGACAATGGTGAATAGGGGTGGGGAGATGAGGGGG